>NZ_SMAL01000002.1:300000-511012 GCF_004342165.1 Natranaerovirga pectinivora
TGAGGATCCTAGATACGGTGATGTCCTAGATGATTTGGTTGAATTTGTCATTAAGAAAAAAGGAGAAGTAGTGGTTCTTCCAAAAGAGAGAATGCCAAGCGAAACAGGTGCTGCTGCTATATATAGATACTAAGAATAAATATAATAATAGATGCCTATATTTTTATATATTGGGAAAGTTATATTATCTGTATAAGTAATCTATTTGAAATAAAGAAGTATTTTAATTATGTCTATAATATATTGCTTATATAAATAGCAATATATTATAGGCATATTTTTTTTTGCCAATTTTTTATAGATAAGCAGCAACTTATTATAGTGTGCAACTATCCTAAAGGTATTATAATAGGCATATCAAGTAAATTATAGGAGGAGATACATAATGAAAAGAAAAGGAATAAGTCTTTTATTAATTCTTTGCTTATTAGTAAGTATAATGACGGCGTGTTCAAGTAAAGGGGATGAGAAAACAGGTGGGGGGAATGTTGATAAAGTATATACTATGAGAATTGCCCATGCTCAGCCAACAGATAATCCACGTCATATTTCTTTAGAAGCTTTTAAAGAAATGGTTGAAAAAAGAACGAATGGTGGGATTACAGTAGAAATATTCCCAGCAGGACAATTAGGAACTGAAAAAGAAATGTTAGAGCAAGCAAGCTCTGGCATCATTCAAGGTTTTCGTGGAGGACAATTTGACTTTTTACCTAAGTTATTAATATTTACATTACCATTCTTGTGTGAAACATCAGAAGAGGTTACTAGATTATTAAATTCTGATTTTGCAAAAGAAGTTACTGCAGATTCACAAAAAGATGGTGTAATTATTTTAGGTCTTGGTGATGCAGGTGGTTTTAGACAATTTTCAAATAATGTTAGACCAATAAAAAAACCTGAAGATTTATCAGGATTAAAAATGAGAACAAATGGCATGGATACAATTGATCGTACATTTAGAGCATTAGGAGCAAGTACAGTTTCTGTACCTTATAATGATCTTTACATGGGACTTAGAACAGGTATTGCTGACGGTCAAGAGAACCCTTGGGTAAATGTATCAACAATGAAATTTTATGAAGTTCAAAAATATTTCACAGAAATTAATTACCAATTTCATCCAGATCCTTTCTATGTCAATTTAGATTGGTACAATGCTTTACCTGAAGATTACAAAAAGATATTACAAGAGACTACAAATGAAATGATGGTAATAAATAACCAAGCAATAGCAGACAACCAAGATGCAGCATTACAAATTATTAAAGCTAATGCAGAAGTATATAAATTAACTGAACAAGAGCGTCAAGCTTTTAAAGATGCAGCTGAAGCAGTTTATGATGGTTACTTAAGAGATAAATTAATTACTCAAGAAGAATTAGATACAATGAGAGCTATTGTAGCAGGCACTAAATAATAGAGGTTTATGGGAACATATGAGTTAGATCTATGTTCCCATAACAATCTAAAAACGACATAAATTTAATATACATAGATGGGAGTGATTAATATAGAAACTTTAAAAAAAATTGGGAATCAAATTTATAAAGTATACATGGGTATAGGGATATTCTCTGTGGGTCTAATGGCAACTTGTGTTATATATGCAGTAATAATGAGGTATTTTTTTAGCATCTCCCACACTTTTCTAGAGGAATTTATGACAACTCTTTTTGCATTTACTACATTTTGGGGTATTGGGATTTGTATTGTAGAAAATGAACATGTAACTATTGATAGCTTTTATAATATGTTTCCAGCGAGATTGAAAAAAATTATATCAATCATTAACTACATAATTGTTTTAATTGTTGATTTAATAATGGTAAAATTCGGATTAGATTATGCACTAAGATATGGAAAACAAATATCATTTGGTATGAGAGTTCCAATGATTTGGATGTATGGAATCATCCCATTAGGGACCATTATTGCATTTGTTTGTATTGCTATCAAATTAGTTATTTTGATTAAATCACCCATTAGCCATTTTGAAAAAAATACGGATAGATTCAATTAATTGCATATTTGAGAAAAGGAGTGATTAGAATATGGCAATGTTATTTCTGCTTGTGGTACTTATTTTATTGGCCATTATTGGTGTTCCTTTAGCTTTTGCTATAGGGGCTTCTAGCCTCACATATATGCAAATTATGGCACCACAGTTTGTACAAATGATGCCACAAAGAGTTTGGGGTGGCGTATTTAGTTTTGTTATGATTGCAATGCCTTTGTTTATATTAGCAGGTGAATTAATGAATACTGGAGGCATTACAAAAAGGATTGTAAAATTTTGTATGTATTTGGTTAGACCAATTCGTGGAGGATTGGGAGAAGTTAATATAGTAGCAAGTATGCTTTTTGGAGGGATATCAGGATCATCTGTTGCAGACACATCTGCTGTAGGTTCTATAATGATTCCAGCTATGGAAGAACAAGGATATCCATCAAAGTTTGCCGCTGGGGTAACTGTAGCATCTTCTACAATGGGAATGATTATTCCACCTAGTGTACCAATGATCGTTTATGCCATGGTGTCAGGCGCATCAGTAGGTAAATTATTTATAGCTGGGCTTATTCCAGGGCTTTTGATTGGCATCAGTCAAACATTTTTAGTATTTTACATATCTAGAAAAAATGGTTATCATCCAATAAAAAGAGCTTTTGATAAAAAAGATTTTATTCAAACAATGATAAGTGGATTGCCTGCATTAGCAATGCCTATTATTATAGTAGCATTTGTATCATTTGGAATATGTACAGCAAGTGAATCAGCAGGAATTGCTGTGCTCTATGCATTGTTAGTAGGCTTCTTTATATATCGAGAACTAACTATAAAAAATATTATTAAAGCATTAAGAAAAACCCTTATTGCATCAAGTTCAATTATGTTGATCATAGGTTTTACGACTATATTTACTTGGTTATTAACTATGGCCAATATACCAACTACAATTGCAAACTTTTTCTTATCTTTAAACATGCCAGTTTGGGGATATGTCATAATTTTTAACATTTTAATACTGTCATTAGGAACTTTTATAGATGTAACGCCAGCTATATTATTGCTATCACCTATTTTATTACCAGTAATGAGAGGTGTTGGTATTAGTGAATTACAATTTGGAGCAATGTTAATAACAGGCCTTGCCATTGGATTGGTAACACCACCTGTTGGGATGTGTCTAAATGCTTGTAATAAAATAAATAGAATGCCTATAATAGATATTTTTAAAGGGGCATTACCATTTATAATTTGTAATGTAATTGTTTTATTTTTAATTAGTTTATTCCCACAATTAACAACATGGCTTCCAAGTCTAATTTCTTATTAACATAAAAACTTTCCTTCAATAAAAGGCTATCGTTAAACGATAGTCCTTTTGTTTTATATCCTAGGAAATATGATGATAAAAAATTTTTGACAATTATAAATCCTTAGATTAGAATTAATTAAAAGAATCTATGGGTGAGATGGTGAAGGATATGATTAAAAAAAGCATCATAATGAGCATTATTTTATTATTGGTATATGGTTTGTATAATATCGAAATGACCAATAGTAAAAAAGATCAAAAAATGGAAGAAAATACAAATCCTATTGTTTTTAGATTAGCAGAAACCATGCCTAAAGATCATCCTTCTGCTCAAGCATCTCAATACTTTGCCAACTTAGTAAATGAAAAATCAGAGGGGAAAATTAATATAAAGGTTTATTATGATGGAAAATTAGGGAATCCCAAAGAAATATTAGAGCAAATCCAATTTGGTGGAATTGCTATGGCTAGGGTAAATGGCCTTGAGCTAGTTGAAATGGTAACAGATTTGGAATATTTTTTAAAACCACAAATATATAATAATGCAGATGATTTAATGGGTTGGATAGAATATAATCAAGATAATATCATTGATAGGACGCAGATGGAAAGGATAACACCTTTGGTATGGTATTATCCAGATTTAAGATGTTTTTATAGTGATAAAATATCTTTTAGGAATGTGTTAAAATTCCAAAATAAAAAAATACAGACAGCACCTTCTTCTATAATGAAAAATGCTATGAAAACCTTAGGTGCCCAAGCTGTTGATTCAATAATGGCAGATACCTATAAATCTTTAAGTACAGGGTATATTGATGGGGGAGAAGCAACCTTATCTGAGTTTGTTCTAAGTAACCACTACCATTATATTAAACATATAACATTAAGTGAATACATTTTAGTGCCTGATGTTTTGATTATAAACACAGGGACTTTTGCGATGTTAGACAAACAAGACAGAGATTTGATACAAGAATGTGCAGAAGAAACTTATAAGTATCATAAAGAGGTATTAAAAGATTTTCAAGTACAATGGATTAATACACTAAGATTTGAAAAAGATTTATTTATAGAAAATAAAAGTTTTAAAGAAGAGATGAATCACCTTTTTAGCTCAAGTTCAGGTGGTGAGTAAATGATATTAAAAAGATGGATTGAAGTCTTAAAATTTTCATTAAGTGCCAAATTAAATTTTATAATGGGTATTATTGTTTGTCTTTTCATTGTTTTCTCTATTTACAACAATGCTTTATTAGATAGATTCAGTACAGAACACGAAAAAAGAGTAAATCTATATAATTCTATATTAGAATTAAAGCATACATTTAATAATAGTGATATAGCTATTAATGAATATTTTAGAAGTGGTAATCGGACCAATCTTGCAGAATTTAACAACCTATCAAATAATGTAAGAATAATATTAGTAGAACTATCTTATAAAATGGAAAGTGATGAACAAATCTACTTATTACAGAGTATTGATAATTCATTTAAATCCTATTATAGTGAAAGCTCTAATGCGTCATTTTTGTACAATAGAAATAATTATGAGTATTATGATAAAATGTTTTATGCGCATAAAATAAATAAGTACTTATTGAGATATTCTGATGAATTGCTTGAATTGGTTTTGGAGGAAAGTGTCATAGCTAACACAAAATTAACCAATATGCAAAAGGTTTTAAGTTTTTGGAATGGCGTTGTTATTGTATCATTGGTATTCTTTTTCTTAAGTTGTATCACGTATATTAATGTGAATGTTACCAAGCCATTAAATGCACTTTCAAATCAAGCTAAAGAAATTTCTAGAGGGAATTTTAATGTTAAAGTAGAAGTGAAGAATTCACAAAATACAATTGGTATTTTATCTAAAGCTTTTAATGGAATGGTAAAAAATATTAAAGAGATGATGGAAAGCATTCAAGAAAATATAAAAGTAGAAAAGCAACTGTTAGAGGAACAAAGGAAAAATGTGGAATACAAAGAATTGTTAAATCAAGCAACTTTTTTAGCATTGCAAACACAAACCAATCCCCATTTTTTATTTAATACGCTTAATAGCATTAGTAGAACAATAACTTTTGGTAAAAATGATCAAGCAATAAAAATGATTGATTCATTGGCAACATTATTAAGATATAATTTAGAAGATGCAGAAGTATCGGTAACTTTAGAAGAAGAAATTAATATAACAAAAGAATATTTGAATATACAAAAGTTTAGATTTTCTGATCGAATACAAGCTGAAATTTTATGTGAAGATGATATAGAGAAAACATTAATGATACCAAGATTTACCCTACAACCTTTAGTAGAAAATGCAATTATTCATGGACTAGAACCTAAAGAAGAAGGTGGGAAAATCAGAATCATTGTTAAAAGAGAAGGTCACCATGGCATCATTAAAATTATTGATAACGGGTTAGGTATATCAAAAAGCAAACTAGAAAAAATAAAGAATAATACAATAGAAGGACCTACTAAAAGTATTGGCCTTAAAAACACACAACAAAGAATTCAGATATTTACTGGGTGTGAGCAATCCTTTCAAATTAAAAGTAAAGAGAAGATGGGAACAATTGTTAAGATATCTTTATTGTTAACGGAGGAAAACGATGTATAAATTATTAATTGCAGATGATGAAGCTCTTGAAAGAGAGGCGTTGAAATACTTTGTAACCCAATCTGAATTAGAAATTAGTTCAATTATTGAAAGTGCTACAGGTACAGAAACCGTTAAGAAAGTTTTGTTAGAAAAGCCAGACATTATATTGTTAGATATAAATATGCCAGGGCTAAATGGATTAGAGGCTCTTGAAAGAATTCAAGTAGCAAATGATAAAACAAAAGTTATTTTTTCTACAGCATATAATTATTTTGAATATGCAATTAAGGCATTGCAATTGGGTGCAATGGATTTTATGGTTAAACCTGTAAAACAGGAACAAGTTATTACTATATTGAATAAAGCAATTGATCAACTTGATGGTGAAAAAGAAAAAAAATCACAGAATCTAAAAATAAATGAAATGATTGAATATATGGGGAAAAAAATTGTTCGTGAATTGATATGTGGCAATATCACTGAAGATGTATTGTTTTACCTTGAAGCTATGAATATAGGATTGGATAGTAGTGGAAACTGCTTTTTTATTCGACTTGAAGAAGAGTTTCGAGTTAGTGAACAGAAAAGAGTTGTAATAACTTTAAAAAAAGAATTTGAAAATATTGGATGTAAGACTTTATTAAACTGGAAAAATAATACATTAACAATACTTATGTTTAATCAAAAAGATATATCAAATGACCTTATAGATACTGTAATGAAAAAATTATTATTTACAGTGCTTAAAAAACATAACTTAGTTTATTCTATAGGAATTGGGTTGCCATTTGAAGAAATTAGTCAAATAGAAGAAAGTTATAATTATGCTAGAAGTACAATAGGTGATTTACCTGTTCAAGAAATTGAAAAAGAACAAGAGTATGATGGACCAACTGGAGTTAAAGAAATATGTGAATTTATTGAAGAAAACTATAACTCTAAGATTAATTTAGATGATATTGCTAATGCCGCTGGTTTTAGTAAATATCATATAAGCAGAATATTTAAACAACATATGGGAACAACAATTATTGATTATTTAACACAGAAGAGGATTAATAAAGCGAGAGAATTATTAAAAGAAGGCAATTATAGCATAAAGCAAATTAGTTCAATGGTGGGTTATTCAGATCCTAATTATTTTACATGGACGTTTAAAAAAATAGAAGGGGTATCTCCTGTAAAGTATCGTTATAAATAGAGTAACAGATTGTGTTTTAATTCGACACTATGTTACAATATGCTTTATTCTGGTTTATTGGGACGATTGGAAAATTTTACCCCTATTGCATTAATGGTTCCTAAAGCTTGGAGAAATGGGATGTAATTAAAAAAAACTTCTATGCCATAGATTACATGAATAAAAGAAAAGTTAAAACACAAAACTAAACAGTAAGAATTCTTATATTTATAATTACCTTTTAATTTGCTACTAAATATGTTTTAAGGAGGAAATTAATGTTTTGTTATAAATGTGGAAATGAAATAGATGATGAAGCAGAAATATGTACTCAATGTGGTGTAAGAGTTAAAGAATTACCAGAGCCTAAGAAAAAAAATACCTTTGGCATATGGGGGTTTGTATTAGCAGGTATAGGATTTTTTATACCTATTATATTTTTAGATTTGCTTACAAGTATAGCAGGGGTAGGGTTGTCAACTGTAGGCTTATTAAAAAAAGATGAAGGCAAGGGTTTTGCCATAGCAGGTCTTGTAATAGGTATACTTGGTATTATTGCTGCATTAGTATTATTGATTACTGAGCCTGAGTTTTATTCTGAATTATGGTAAAATAGTATTGAAAAGTAGGACTTAGAGCCTGCTTTTTTTTGTATAAGTTATATGATTTCAGTTTTTAAATCATTGTGTTATAATATAAAAATATAATTTTGAACCTTTATAAGATAACTAGAAGGAGATGTCATATGAATCAATTAAAGTATAATATTCAAAGGATAAATAAGTTTAATGTATCATTAACATGGATTTTTTCTGTGGTGCTAACAGTTCAAGCCTTTTTTATTACAGGAATGGATAGAGGTGTTGCTGTACTTGTAACCACTTTAGCTGCATCAATTGTTGCCACAACTGTTTTGGTGCTAAAATTGAAAGATAAAATAGCAGCAATTATAATACCCCTTTGCCCTGCTATAGCAGGTACTGTTCTAGCGATTCAAGATGGAGGATCCTTAAGGATCTTTGTAGTATATTTAGTTGGGTCTTGTATGGCTGGGTTGTATTTTAATAAGAAATCTCTTTTAATATATACAATTGCCCTTGATGGTGTTTTTATCTTGTCTTATTTTGTATTGAATAAACCATTAATGGGAGAGTATATTTCTAGTACAGAAGCATTGATCCAGTTTGGAATGATGCATGTGGGAATTACTGTTCTTTATTTTCTAGCAAAATGGGGCAATGAATATTTAGAGATAGCATCTAAAAACGAAAAAGAGGCTATAAATCTACTAGAAGAATTACAAAGCACATTTGATGTTATTGAAGAAACAGCTGTCACTTTAAACAATAATATTGGTAGCTTCCTAGACAATATAGAAAAAGTATCCCAAATAAGTGATTCCATAACAAAAGGAACGTTTGAAATTGCAAAAGGGACAGAAGAACAAACACATTCAATGTCTACAATACATACAATGATGCAAAAATCTTATAATAAGTTGGAACATACCCTTATACAATCAAAATCAGTAGAAAATGTATCGCAAGATGTAGGTAAAATAGTATTAGAGAATGAGATAGAGATTAAAGCTCTTAACAATGGGATGAAGACTATTAGTTCTGCTGTTGAAAGCGGATTACAAACAGTTAGTGAGTTAGGAGAAAACTTAGTGCTTATTACAAAGTTTCTTTCCTCTATAACCAATATTGCAGAACAAACAAATTTATTAGCGTTAAATGCAGCGATAGAAGCTGCACGAGCAGGGGAGGCAGGTAAAGGATTTGCTGTAGTTGCTGATGAAATTCGAAAGTTATCAGAAGAAAGTAATAAAACTGCAAATGAAATAGGTAATATAATTAATATTTTGCATCAAAAAGCAAATGCTGCTATAGAGACTACTCAAAAAGGACATAAAGCAATAACAGAAGGAAGTATAGGGGTAAATAGATTAAATGAAAGCATTGAAAGTATGACCAGATCTTTTTCAGGGATGGAGAAGTTTCTTCAAGAACAATTTAATTCAATAGAGGAAATGACAAGGTTATTTAATGATATGGAGAGCCACCTTGAAAGCAATGCTGCTATAATGGAAGAACATGCTGCAACTACAGAAGAAATAACAGTGACAATGGATGAACAAAATAATAATATAGGAGAAATGGTTAATATTATTATTAGTATTAAAAAAATGAGTGAACAAATGAAAAGCAAAATTAGTATAAGATAAGGGTTTTCCATAATTGATAAGCAATCTCATATATGTCAGGAGGAATAATGTATGGAAACGCAACAGACAAAGATGAAATGCTATTATTTAGGGAAAACATACCCATTAGATGTAAAAATAGATCCATCCACAAGGAAGGTAATCATAGAATTTGATGGAAAAAAATTTTTATGTACAAGCCCACAGGAGGGAGAAATAGACCTATCTATTGCCCTTCAAAGTTTTTATATAAAAACAAGTCGAAAATTAATAGAAGAACGATTAAAATTATATCAGTCTCAATTTAAAGTAAAATATAAATCTTATTCCATAGAAAACGATTCATCCAAATGGGGAAGCTGTAGTTCAAAAAGGCATTTAACCTTTAATTGGAAGTTAATAATGTTTCCCATAGAGGCAATAGATTATGTTGTTATCCATGAACTCTGTCATTTGATTCATTTGAATCATGATCGATCTTTTTGGAGGTTGGTAGGTAAGGTTTGTCCTAATTATAAAGAAGCTATGGCTATACTCGGGACGGAAAAAACAAGAGATATGTAATATACAAATAAAAAAGAAATTAAAAAAACTCTACTAATCACAGTAGAGTTTTTTTGATAATAAATATTGACAAAAATGGTTATAATGTATATATTATATATATACATTATAAAAGGAGAGGTTAAGTGAATATAATTATTAGCAATTCAAGTGGAAAGCCAATATATGAACAAATAGCTTCTCAAATCAAAAATATGATTATTATAGGAGAGCTAAAAGCAGGGGATGCTCTTCCTTCTATGAGAGTTCTTGCTACTGAATTAAGAATTAGTGTTATAACCACCAAACGTGCCTATGAAGAATTAGAACGTGAGGGATTTATTGAATCATTTACTGGGAAAGGAAGTTTTGTAGCGAATAAAAACATGGCGTTTATAAAAGAAGAAAAGCTTCGTAACATTGAAGAGTATATGCATAAAAGTGTTGAATCAGCCAATGTTTGTGGTATTGAACTTAAGGAATTAATAGAAATGTTAACATTAATTTATAAGGGAGAGTAGAAAAAGTGGGTAATATTCTAGAATTAAAAGACATCTCAAAAGAGTACGAAGGGTTTAAGTTAGACAATATCAACATTACATTACCTAGTGGCTATATTATGGGCTTTATTGGAGAGAATGGGGCAGGAAAAAGCACAACCATTAAAGTCATCTTAGATTTGATTCATAAAGATAGCGGTACTGTTAAAATACTAGGCAAAGACAGTAAAGAACTAAAGCTTGTAAAAGAAGATATAGGTGTTGTTATGGATGAAAGTTATCTACCAGAAACCCTTAATCTTAAAGAAGTTAATTTAATAATGAAGAATGTCTACAAAAAATGGGATAAGGAGGTCTTTAAATCTTACATTGATCGTTTTAATCTACCAAATAATAAAACAATCAAAGACTACTCTCGTGGTATGAAAATGAAACTGGCAATAAGCATAGCCCTTTCGCATGATCCTAAACTACTTATCCTAGATGAAGCAACCAGTGGCTTGGACCCTATGGTTAGAGATGAAATACTTGATGTTTTTTTAGAGTTTATAAGAGATGAACAACATTCAATTTTCATTTCTTCACATATTATAAGTGATTTAGAAAAGGTTTGTGATTACATTACATTAATCCATAAAGGAAAAATTGTTTTCACAGAAGAAAAAGATAATTTGCTTGAAAAGTACGGTATCCTAAAATGTTCACACTCAGAATTTGAAAAGATCAATAAAGAAAATGTAAAAGGGGTTAGAAAGAATCAGTTTGGAGTAGAAGCATTAGTACTTAAGAGAAAAATATCTGGGAAATATGTGATTGATCCAGCAAATATCGAAGATATTATGTTATATCATATAAAGGAGAGGGTTCAATGATAGGATTGCTTTTAAAAGATTTAATAACTTTAAAAGATCAAGGAAAAATGATTATTGTTTTACTCGTATTTTATTCTTTTATTGCAGTAGGTAGTGGCAATAATTTAATGTTCGGAATGATGATTGCAATTTTATGCGCCATGCTGCCTATTACAGTTATGGGGTTTGATGAAAAAGCAAAATGGGATAAGTATGCATTGTCCATGCCTATATCTAGATTTGAAGTTGTTATGAGTAAGTATCTTCTTGGTATATGCTTTTTTATTCTCGGGTTTGTTGTAAATGTAATATTTAATCTTTTTACAACTTCACAAGGATTAATGGATATTGTAGAAATGTCATTAGGTGTAGTAGGAATAGGTGTCATTTACCTATGTTTTGTATTGCCTTTATTATTCAAATTTGGGGTAGAAAAAGGCAGGTTTTTTTTGATGTTGGTCATGTTTATTCCATTGGGGATAGGGATACTCTTAAATAAACTTGGTTTTGTGATGCCGCCGAAAGAAACGATAGATACAATGATGGCTTTTATACCCTTATTAAGTATTATTATATTTTTTTGCTCTATAGGCCTTTCTTATAGTATATACAGTAAAAAAGAGTTGTAAAGCCTTAATTAGAGTCGATATTTTATACCAGTGACTAAATAAAAGGAGAGATTTTATGGCAATAGTAGAAGTTACAGTTATACCTGTTGGAACTGGCAGTACCAGTGTAAGTCAATACGTAGCAAAGTGTCAAAAGGTTCTTGAACTAGAAAAAGAAATACAATATCAACTTACACCAATGGGAACAGTAATAGAAGGGGAACTTGATGTTTTATTTAATGTTCTTAAAAAGTTGCATGAAGTGCCTTTTTCAGAAGGAGCACAAAGAGTCGTAACATCTATGAGGATTGATGATAGAAGAGATAAAAAAGGGTCTATGGATCAAAAGATACGATCTGTAAAAGAAAAGTTATAAAGTAAAAAGCCACTGATAAAAATTTGTGTCAGTGGCTTTTTATATGGAGATTATTTTTACAATTATAGAAGGAGTGAACTCTTTTAAATCCAAGTATTCCTATTAGGTCTATTTGAAGAAATGGTTTCCATTATTTTATGAACCAATGCCATATGAGGATAATTACCATCAGCAGCTTGTACAGCGGCAGCTACTTGAGCAGGATTGTTTAGCCCTAAAACAACAGTAGAAACCATAGGGTGTGCCAAACAGAATTTAATACCAAAAGTTTCCCAATTCATATCCATATCAAGTATAAGTTCTTGAACTTCCATAGTGGAGAAAAATTGAGACATTTCTGTTTCAATCAGATTATAATATGCAACAATAGCATCATATTTGCCACTATTGATGGCAACATCTGCAAAACCAGGTGTCATAGGAAAAGAGGATAAATACCCAACTTTGCCTTCTTTTTTTAATTGGCTAAAAACATCTTCCCTCTCTTCAACAACTTCAGGAAATTTAGATATTCTTTTTGGATTGCCTTCTACGTGAAAGACATCTTTTTGTGGTACCCCTCTTTGTAAATGTTGGACCTAATTATTCAACATGTTTTACAATGCAATTAACTTAAAAACAGTACAAAAAAAAACTAAAAGGGGCCAATAAAAGCAAAATATGCACAATAATTGCAGTAATAAGCGTTGAATTAAAGTTTTAGGTATATTAAAATTAACTTATAACCATTTAGTTACTCAAGAGTATAAATGAATAAGAGTGAAATAACAACATTGCTATAGAAAATACAATTTATTGGAGGTAATATTATGATTCGTTTTAGTGCTACAATAACAGCTCAATATGATACAGGATTTTCTCCATTTTTGGCAAAGGATTATGACAAATCTTTAGACTGGTTACAAACAAGTGGTTTTGATGCTGCTGAAATATGTATTTCTAATTATGAGAATATAGATCCTAATAAAATTAAAAGGGATTTAGATAAAAGAGGATTGGATTGTTCAACAATTTCAACGGGTCAATCCCGTACATTAGAGAATATTTCTCTAATTCACGAAGATATAAATGCTAGAAAAAAAGCTCAGGAAAGAATGAAAGAGCATATTGATGCAGCAAGCATCTTAGGAAGTAAAGTAACCCTTGGATTATTAAGAGGACTTGGAGATAGTTCCCTGGTAGATGAGCAAAAAATCATATTAGCAAAGAGCTTAGAGCCAATTATTGCTCACGCAGAAGAAAAGAAAGTAACGATTATATTAGAGCCAATTAACAGATACGAGACAGTAATGTTAAATTCGGCTCAGGATACAGTAAATTACATAAAAAATGATTTAGGCAATCCCAATTGCATAGGAATTCTATGGGATGTATTTCATGCAAATATAGAGGATGTTAGTTTTGAAAGTGCAATTGATATAATGGGAGAAAAATTGAAGCATGTTCATCTTGCAGATTCTAATAGAATGTTCCCAGGGCATGGACATATTGATTTTGAAAAGATTTATAAAAAACTTGTAAAGGTTGGTTATAACCAGTACATGTCCTTTGAATGTCTAAACCAACCATTAATAGATAGCGTTATAAATGAATCAAAAGACTTTATTCAGTCATTGAAGTCAATGTCAGTTTAAGGAGAAGATGATTACTCAATTAGAGTAGTCATCTTTTTTTATAATTTGGAAAATACATACATATAATAACGGTAGAAATATGATAAGAGGGAGCAAAACTGTGAACAAATATATAGAACTTAAGAATGTAAACAAAGTGTATAAAATGGGTCAAATAGATATAAAGGCTATTGATAATATCTCCTTTTCAATAGGTAAAGGTGAGTTTGTTATAGTGGTAGGGCCTAGTGGTGCAGGAAAAAGTACTGTATTAAATATTCTAGGTGGCATGGATTATTTGAGTAGTGGAGAAATTATAGTTGAAGGCAATGTTATAAGCCAATACAGTTCTAAAAAATTAACCCAATATAGAAGGTTAGATATCGGTTTTGTATTCCAATTTTATAATTTAATACCTAATCTTACAGCTAAAGAAAATGTTGAATTGGCTTTACAGATATGTAAAAACCCTCTAGATGTAGATGAGGTTTTAGATAAAGTAGGACTTAGGGATAGGAAAAATAACTTTCCCGCAGGATTATCAGGAGGAGAACAACAAAGGGTTGCCATTGCAAGAGCCTTAGCTAAAAATCCTAAACTTTTATTATGTGATGAACCTACTGGTGCGTTGGATTATGAAACCGGAAAATCTATTTTGAAATTGTTATATGATACTTGCAAAAGAATGGGCATGACAGTTGTTGTCATTACACATAACCTTGCAATTACACCTATGGCAGATAAAATTATAAAAATAAAAAATGGAAGTGTGGATGATATTTTAATCAATAGTAATCCAACGCCAATTGAAGAAATAGAGTGGTAGAATATATGAAAAATAAAACATTATTAAAAGACACTTATAGAGAGATTAAGGGTAATTTAAGCAGATTTCTTTCTATTTTTGCAATCGTTGCACTTGGTGCATCTTTTTTTGCAGGAATAAAAGTTACTGGATTAGATATGAAAATTACCGCAAATAAGTATTTTAATGATTATAAATTAATGGATATAAGACTTGTTTCTACATTAGGATTTACTGATGATGATGTTGATATATTAGAAGAAATGAATGGTATTGAGGGTATAATGCCTACTCATATCACAGATACACTGGTGAGTATAGAGGATAAAGAACTTGTTGTGAAAGTATTTTCATTGCCCTTAGAAAGAAATATTGAAGATGAGTCTTATATTAATCGAACAAAAATAGTTGAAGGTAGATACCCAGAAAATCCTAATGAAGGGGTAGTTGAAAGACATAAGATTCACGGTAGTGGATTGGAGATAGGATCAGTAATTCATTTATCCTTAGAAGAGGATGAAGATATAAAAGGAACTCTTAAAAATAATGAATTTACCATTGTTGGCATAGTGGATACACCCTATTTTATCTCTTTTGAACGTGGACCAAGTACAATTGGTAAAGGTAAAGTCGATACCTTTATTATGATACCAGAAGAAAATTTTTCATTGCCTGTATATACAGATATTTTTATAACTGTAAGTGGTGCAAGAGATGTTTTAAGTTTTAATGAGGAATATAAAGAAATCATAGATTCTATAAAAGAAGAAATCTTAGAGGTCAGTAGTGAAAGGGGTTTTCCTTGGATTGTTTTAGACAGAGATACGAATCCAGGGTTTGTTGATTATGGGCAAGCAGCAGACAAAATGGATGCATTGGCTCAAGTTTTTCCTGTAATCTTTTTTTTAGTAGCAGCGTTGGTATCTTTAACCACAATGACGCGGTTAGTAGATGAGCAAAGAACTTATATTGGTGTATTTAAGGCGCTTGGTTTTAGTAATATGTATATTGCTTCCAAGTATTTCTTGTATGCCTTAATTGCCAGTTTAAGTGGTAGTTTATTAGGGGTAATAATTGGATTTAAGCTTTTTCCAACGGTCATTTTTAATGCTTATGCAATTATGTACACATTGCCTCCTGTTATAACAGTATTTGATTATAATTATGCTTTAATGGCTGTTTTGGGGAGTGTTCTTACAACAACTATTGCAACTTTATTGGCATGTTATAAAGAACTTACAGCAACAGCCGCATTGCTCATTAGACCCAAATCACCTAAAGTTGGTAAAACAATATTATTAGAGAGAATTACTTTTATTTGGAAACGATTTAATTTTATTCATAAAATAACGGCTAGAAATATTTTTAGGTATAAAAAAAGATTTCTGATGACTGTTTTTGGAATTGGTGGATGTAGTGCATTATTACTTACAGGTTTTGGATTAAAAGACTCTATCTCTGATATTGTTAGAAAACAATATGAAGAAATAGCTAGGTATAATTTAATCATTAGTTTAAGAGAAGAATTAGATACTGTTGAAGGCGTTGGTTTTTTAGGAGAAGTTGATAATGAGATTTTAAATTACCTACCTGTAAAAGAAGGTAATGTTAATGTAGGTTATAAGGATACTGAAAAAAATATAGCATTATTAGTACCAGAAGATAATAACAAGTTAGAAGAATTTATTCTGTTACAAAATAGAATTTCTAAGGAAAGAGTGTCCCTTAGTGATAATGGGGTTATTTTAACAGAAAAATTAGCAAAGGATTTAGGGGTGACACCTGGGGGTGAGATTTATTTTCTTGATTCTTTGAATAATAGAACTTCTGTAGTGGTTGATGGGATTGTAGAGAATTATGTGTTTCATTATGCGTATATGTCACCTGTTTTGTATGAAACGTTATTTGATGAGGCGCCTTTGTATAATGAACTATTAGTTCAGACAGTAGCGGGTGATGAGGCTTTTGAGAATAGATTGTCTAGTCAGTTGATTAAGGAAACTGAAGTGTCTAATGTTATTTTTACTTCTGAGCTTAAGGGTAACTTTAATGATATTATTGGTAGTTTGAATTATGTTGTTTTGGTTTTAATTGTTTCGGCTGGTGCACTGGCTTTTGTTGTCCTTTATAATTTGACTAATATTAATATTAGTGAGAGACAGAGGGAGATTGCGACCATTAAGGTTTTGGGGTTTTATAATAATGAAGTGTCAGCTTATGTGTATAGGGAGAATTTGGTTTTGACCATTATCGGGGGTGTTTTAGGGTTAGTAATTGGGTTTTATTTGCATCGGTTTACTGTTTTGACTTCTGAGGTGGATTATGTGATGTTTGGTCGGGATATTGGGGTTATGAGTTATTTTAATGCTTTTGTTTTGACTTTGGGGTTTTCTTGTTTTGTTAATTTTGTTATGTATTTTAGATTGAGGGGGATTGGGATGATTGAGTCGCTTAAGTCTATTGAATGATTGGGGGAGTTGCTTAGGGGTCGTCAATGGGTTATGTAATTTATCCCCTTACACCAAATAAATTCTATACTCTAAGCTATATAAAAAGATATATCTCTTAAAGCAGGAAAACTCGCTTTGCTCAGACATTCTTGCTTTTTTACAGAGCTATTTCTTTTTATATAGCAAGAGTATTTACGAATTTAATTGGGAAAGTAAGGGGATAAATTACATAATCCATTGACTCTGTCGTGGCTTCCTTTGATTCTGATAATAAATAAACTGAGGCTCGTGTTACTCGCCATTTCTGGTTTCTTATTTTTGTAATAACTTCGGCTCGCTTTGCTTGCCATTTCTGGTTTCTTTATTTATGTAATAAGATTCTGTTAATTGAATTAGATATTTCAATTATGGGATTTTATGGTATAATGTTAGTATCATTATTTTAGGGAGGGATTTTTGTGATGGGTAAGAAAGTTACAGGTATTATTTTGGTTTTTTTAGGTCTTGGCTTTTTTCTTCAACAAGCAGATATTATTGAGTTTGGTCAATTGGCTTCTAATTATTGGCCACTGGTATTAATAGTAGTTGGTGTAGTTCAATTACTGAGAAACCAAGTTTCTTACATTGGTGGTATTATTATGATTTTGGTAGGGGGATTATTGCAAGCTAATAAGCTGGATATTCTTCCTAATGATTTGTCCGGGTATATTTGGCCTGTTGTTCTTATTTTAGCGGGTGTGTGGTTCTTGTTTTCTAAAATTGGGAATAATATGGTTGAAGCAGATGAAGAAGATAAGCTTAATAATATGGCTATTTTTGCTGGTGTGGAGACGAAGAATTGTTCTCATCAGTTTAAAGGTGGTAGTGTTACAGCAATTTTTGGTGGTGCTGAGATTGATTTAAGAGGTGCTGCGTTATCTTCTGAAGGTGCGACCCTTGAATTGACTGCTGCTTTTGGTGGTATTGCGATTAGAGTGCCAAGGGATTGGAGAGTTGTTGCTACTGGTGTTCCTATTTTTGGTGGTTGGGAGAATTCTACTAAAATAGAAGGGAACGAATTGGATATTAAGACCATTAATATTAAATGTTTTGCTGCTTTTGGTGGTATTGAAATCTCTAATTAATTGATATCTATTGTTTTTAAGAGGAAAAAATGGTATATATATAAGCATAAATCTTTAATGGGTTTATGCTTTTTACTTTGTTATAGTATACATAGAAGGAGTATCATAATATGAAAACACAAAAATTAACTTTATCAGCTTTATTAATAGCTATAGGGACTTTACTTGGAAGTGTTATTTATATTCCAGTAGGTGTAGCAAAATGTTTTCCAATACAGCATACGATTAATGTTATTTCTGCTGTTGTGTTAGGACCTTTTTATGCAGTTCTAAATGCATTTATTATTTCTTTGCTACGAAATATCCTTGGTAGAGGTACTTTATTGGCTTTTCCAGGAAGTATGGTTGGAGCTTTATTAGCAGGAGTATTATATTATAAATATAGAAAGACATTGATAGCTGTTATAGGTGAAATCATAGGGACAGGTATTATAGGCGGGCTTTTGGCATTTCCTATTGCAAAGTTTATTATGGGAAGAGAAGTCCTTGCCTTTGCTTTTGTCATTCCATTTTTAGTAAGTACCATTGGTGGTAGCTTAATTGCATACTTTATTTTATTATCTACTAAGCAATACATTAGGAGGTATATCAGATGAAAAAGGCATTAACCATAGCAGGTTCAGATACTTGTGGCGGTGCAGGTATACAAGCAGATTTAAAAACATTTTCAGCCCATGGTGTATATGGAATGAGTGTTATTACAGCAGTAACCGCACAAAATACTCAAGGGGTTTTTGGCGTATTAGATGTAACAGTTGACATAATTGAAAAGCAAATAGATGCTATTTTTGATGATATTGATGTAGATGCAGTTAAGATTGGAATGGTTTCTCAAACAGATACCATTAAAACTATTGCTAGTACTTTAAAAAAGTACAGTACTAAAAATATTGTATTAGATCCAGTAATGATTTCAAAAAGTGGTTATGATTTATTAAAGCCAGAAGCAAAGGAAGCATTAATCAGCGAGTTAATCCCTTTGGCAACCATTATTACCCCTAATGCACCAGAAGCAGAAGTTATTACAGGAATAAAGATAGAGTCTATTCAAGACATGGAAGAAGCAGCTAAAAAAATATATGATTTAGGTGTTGAGAATGTCCTTGTCAAAGGGGGGCATTTGTCTTTAGAAAGTAAAGAAGCCATAGATGTGTTATATAATGGGCAAGATTTTAGATACTATAAGTCACCTATTATTGAAACAAAAAACACCCACGGTACAGGATGTACCCTTTCATCGGCCATTGCCTCAAATTTAGCATTAGGTAATAATATTGAAAGATCAGTTGAACTAGCAAAATCTTATATAACAATAGCAATAGAAAATTCATTTTCAATTGGAAAAGGTGTTGGACCTACCCATCATTTTTATGAACTTTATAAGAAAGCGGGATTATTAAGTGAATAATATTCTTGAACAATGTGGTGATTTGTTAATAAAAGTTAGAGAGAAGCAACCACTTATACATCATATTACCAATTATGTAACCATGAATGATTGTGCCAATGTGGTCCTAGCAATAGGTGGGTCGCCTATTATGGCAATGGATAAAAATGAAGTTGAAGAAATTGTCTCTTGTTCTTCAGCTTTGGTTATCAATATGGGTACTTTAAATGAAAACAATGTTCATTCTATGGTTATAGCAGGGAAAAAGGCTAATGAAATTGGTATACCAGTAATTTTAGATCCAGTAGGTGTTGGTGCTACTAATTTTAGAAGACAAACTGTTAGGAAATTATTAGATTCAGTACAGTTTGCTATAATTAAAGGGAATATGTCTGAAATTAAAACCTTAGCGGGCGTTAATGTTACTAGTAAAGGCGTCGATTCCAATACGGATGATATAGGAAAAGAGTTAATTGCTAGAAACCTTGCAAATGAATTAAATACAACAATAGTTATAACTGGGAAAGATGATATTGTTTCCAGGGGCAAGGAGGTTGTTGTAATCCATAATGGTCCTGAATTACTCACTAAAGTTACTGGAACGGGTTGTATGACAACTTCATTAATTGGTGCTTTTGCTAGTGTTGCAGATGACTTTACTATAGGTGGTATAGCAGGGGTCATGCTAATGGGAATAGCTGGGGAGCTAGCTTATAAAATGCTTTTGAAGGATGAAAATGTTGGTAGTTTTAGAGTAAAATTAATGGATTGTATTGCTGAATTTAATGAACAAACTTATATAGACAATGGAAATTATGTAATAGCGGAGAAATAGCTCTCCGCTATTTTATCTTTCAGTTGAGTCTGCTGTTAAAATAATCTAATGATCCCAAGTAAAATAATAATACTACTGGACACTATTTTAAGTTTTTCTTCAGAAATAAAAAAGCTAGTTACTTTTCCAAACCATTGACCTATTTTTAGTAGTGAAAAATTTATTATGTTAGCAAAAAGGAGAAAGATTAAAAAGTTTACTTCTACTGTGGCTAAAGCAAAACCAATCGCTAGGGAGTCAATGGCTAGAGCAGTCCCTATATAAAAAGCTTCTTTTATTTCAATGGTACCTGAATTATCGATATCACTTGCTGCAGATTCTCTTATAACGTCAATAACCAAGTTTAAAAATTTAATTCTAAATTGTTTAATGGGTACCCTCTCTTGATTCGAAGGAAAATTTAGGTCAACAATGGCTTGGATTAAATAAATTAGACCTAAAACAATAAGTAAAAGAGAACTAAAGATTTTCACAGTATTTATTGATATTACTGAAAGAATGACGCCTCCAACAAACCAAGATAATGATAATGATAAACTTGATAATAATAGTATTACGATTAATGAATATAAAGATATTTTTATTTTTTTAATACCATAACTAATGCCAACAGCAAGACTATCCAAACTAACACTCAAAGCAAATAATATAAGCATAGAACTCCTCCTTCCCTACTTCTATAATATGAAAGGGGTTCATAAAGTGAAGCTTGTGTCCTTTCCCTAACAAAAATATAATGTTTGATTTATGTCAGAATATTTATTAAAATAAGTAAGAGAGAGAAAATAGAAAGGGGATATTTATGAAACTAAGAATTGTATCAGCCATTGGATTGCTTGTTTCTTTTTTTATGCCTTGGATTGATTTTGTAGTGATTACATTATCAGGTTTTAATCTTGCTAAATTAAATAGATTAGGACTAAGCCAGACATCACATTTAGAACAGTCTCAGTATTATTCATTTTTATTTTATTTGATTCCAATGTTTTTGGTGATAATTATAGTAGTTGAGTTATCAGGATACTCTACAAAAACTATGGCTGCTTTAGTAAGTATTTTTACTATTTTTAATTTAATATCGTTGGTAAGTTTTGAAAGTTTTGATATGTTTTTAGCATCAATACAAATATTAAAAATTGGGTATTATCTGTCTGTAGGGTTTACTATAGGATTATTGTTATCTTGTGTTTTAAAGATAGAAGATAAAATAAAATCTAGAACAACGGATACACAAAAGGAATATAGAAGGCAAATGAAAGAGTTAAGTTAGAGGAGAGAGAAATAGTATGTATAATCAAGGGTTCAATAAATTTTTCTGGGGAATTTTGCTGAAAATATGCAGGTGCTACCATTAGCAAAACCCCTATTAAAAATATTGATGAATAAGATGGTTTATGATAAACTAAGATTAGAAAGTTTCAAAGGGGGATACTATTGGATAATGAAATGAAACAAATGTTTAATCTGGTTCTTAATAAACTTGATAAAATAGACACACGATTAGATCAAATAGAGCAAAGGCTAGATAAAGTAGAACAAAGATTAGATAAAGTAGAGCAAAGACTAGATAAAGTAGAACAGAGATTAGATAGTCTAGAACATAGAATGGAAAAATTAGAAGACAGAGTGGACCTTATTGAAACCACACAAAAAGAAATGTTTGGTGTGGTCAAAGCTATTGAACATAGTAATTATGTTAGAAAAGCAGAAATAGACAGTATGAATTATAAAATTGCCAATGTAGAAGGTACATTTAATGAAATTAGTGACATAATAGAAAATAGAAAAGCAATTTAAGACTTTAAGGTGGATAAAAGCTTATGAGTCTTATTTTTTTGTGGATAAAGAATATGCTATAATATCCTTTTATAGGGGGATGAACTCATGTTTAACAACCAAACACAACAAGAAGCAATTGATCATAATAAAGGGCCAATGATGGTTTTAGCTGGACCTGGTTCAGGAAAAACCACAGTGATAACATATAGAACGAAAAAACTCATAGAAGAATACAAAGTAACACCAAGAAATATATTGGTTATTACATTTTCTAAGGCTTCTGCAGAGGAAATGAAAGAAAGATTTTTAAATATTTGTGGTGATGACAGTGTGACCTTTGGTACTTTTCACTCGGTTTTTTTTAGAATTATAAGACAAACCCGAATGTATAAAGTTGACAATGTGTTATCAGAAGATAAAAAGTACCCAATACTTTTAAAGATTATTAAAAGTCTAAATGTAGATTATGAAGATGAAAATGAATTGATACATAGTATTTTACAAGAGATCAGTTATATTAAAAGTGAATTAATTGAGATAGAGCACTATCATTCAATAAGCTGTTCCAATGATGTATTTAGAGAAGTGTTTAACATATATGAAAGATTTAAAGAAGAGAGAAACCTAATAGATTTTGACGATATGTTAGAAAAATGCTATCAATTATTAAAAAATGATAAAAGGACCTTAGAATACTGGCAAAAAAAATTCCAATACATTTTAATTGATGAGTTTCAAGATATTAATAGGATTCAATACGAATGCATCAAACTTCTATCAAGGCCAAATAATAACCTATTTGTAGTTGGAGATGATGATCAGGCAATATATGAGTTTAGAGGTGCTAAGCCTGATTTTCTTTTGAACTTTCCAAAGGATTTTGAGAATACTAAGAAAGTGGTTTTGAGTACCAATTACCGTTCTACAAAAGAGATATTAAAAGCCAGCCTAGATGTTATTGATCATAATGAAAGAAGGTACTCTAAGGAACTAGATACACCTAATAAACAGGGTGAAAAGCCTGTTGTATTGACCCATAACACCATTGAAGATGAAGCGGATTATATTATAGAGAGCATTAAGAAAAAATCTAGTAAGATAGCCTTATCAGAGATGGCCATTATATATAGAACCAATATGCAAGGAAGGTTCTTTATTGAAAGATTAATGGATTCCAATATACCCTTTATAGTTAGGGATCAAATGTCTAATATATATGAACACTGGATTGCTAAAGATTTTATTGCTTATTTTACTCTAACTCAAAACATTAAAGACATAGATGCTTTAACAAGAATTATTAATAAGCCTAATCGTTATATTAACAAAGATAATTTAATTTATGCGAAAAAATTCTCGGATAACATATGGGAAGGGTTGTACAATAAGTACAATCATCAAAGTTGGATGGTGGATCGATTAGAAGAATTACAATACCATCTGCAAACTTTAAAAAGATTACCCCCTTATGACGGGATAGAGTACCTTAGAAAAAATATTGGCTATGATGCCTATATCTGCGACTACGCAGAATTTAGAAAAGTAAACGATAAAAATCTTATAGAAATTGCAGTAGAATTACAAGAAAGTGCAAAAAACTATAAATCATTAGATGAATGGTTAAATTATATAGAACATTATACTGTTGAATTAAAAGAGAATTATCAAAATAAAAAGCACAATAAAAATGCATTAACCCTTACCACAATACATAGTGCAAAAGGTTTAGAATTTCATTCCGTTTATTTATGTGGCTGTAATGAAGGCATCTTACCTCACGAAAAGTCTAACGATGAATTAAGTGAAGAAGAAAGAAGACTGTTCTATGTAGGTGTTACACGAGCAAAAGAAGAATTGTATATATCTTCTTTTAAAGAAAGATTTAATAAAAAATTAGAACCATCAAGATATATCCAAGAAATGGTTATGCCAATAACCAATCTTCAAGTTGGCAAGGAAATTAAGCACCAACAATTTGGTATAGGGCGTATAGAAAAGGTAGAAAAAGATATGATTTTTATATTCTTTTATATGTCTAAAAAGCTTGTAAAACTAAGCATATCACATTGTTTGAAAAACAATCTTATAAGTGTATAATTCAATAATAAATTAAAGCCTCCTTTTTTTATGGGAGGCTTTTTTACTTTACAGGAAAGTTCTATTTCCTATTGAAGTAAAAAGCTTGATGCACAAGAACAAAGGTGTTTAGATAAGAAGTTAGCAAATGTTTTTAAGCGTGACGAAGTCACTTTGTTTTTAAGTAAAATATTCTATATGGGCATTATTAAAGTATTTATTAATAGAACCTATAATATGATCTTTCATTTCACCACTAGTGTCTTTAGGATAGACATATTTAAACTTGCCATAAGGTCCCCATTTTAACTGACGGTTTTCATCGGTCATATCCAACTTAGTATTCGGGAATCTTTCTAGTATAAGATCTTTTGCTGTTTGAGTATAACGGTGTTGGATTAACTCAAAAGAAATCTCTTTTTTATAGTTGCGAAGTTTATAACTTAATTGCTGAAGTAAAAAATCGTATTGTTCTTTCCATCCTTCAAATACCATAATAGGGGCAATAATAAAGCCTAAGGGA
The DNA here is from genome assembly GCF_004342165.1 of Natranaerovirga pectinivora. NCBI lineage: Bacteria > Bacillati > Bacillota > Clostridia > Lachnospirales > Natranaerovirgaceae > Natranaerovirga > Natranaerovirga pectinivora. Next base: position 324,785 of record NZ_SMAL01000002.1, read on the forward strand.
TAACCAGCATCAGCGATTTTAGATGCAGCTATAATTCTCTCATCAAAGTTGGCAGTCCCATGTTCAAAGGAGCTAATTACATATCTAGCATTAATACTGAATCTGAACTTGGTATGGTCATTATGTTTGATGTCTAAAAAAGAATCGACATTATCATATTTTGAAATCACACGTAATCGACCTAGGTCTGACTTTCCAAAGAATTCTATGACTTCCTTAAGATTACCTGTTAAATGCTCAAGGGCGATGGGATCAGTGATACTACCACATTCAAAAGATGTAATATCAGGTGCTTTTAATTTCATATAGTCCTCGAGCACATGAATGATATCTTCAACATTAACAAATAATTTTAAAAAGGGTTTTTCACCTTGAGTGGTTTGAAGATAACAGTATTCACAATGAGCAGGGCAAGAGCTTGATAAATGAAACATATAATCTGCAGAGGGTTGACACTGTTGCAATTTTTTTTGGTTATTGGCTGTGACATAGATTACTTTTTTAGATTGAATGTATTTTTGCTGAATGGTTCCTTCATCAATTTTTACAGAGCGAGATTCAATTAAAGGAACACCTAAAGACTCAAGTTTATCACGAACTTCGATGCCTTTTTGAGTTTTTAAAATTTTAGGATCTATATATGCTAAATCAGGAATAAATGTTTTCATTTTGTTCACCTCTTGATTAGTATTTCAAAAAAAAAAGCAATCAATACAGGTATAATTTGAAGGATTAATTTAGGATAATAGTAAGAGTGCTTGTTATTTCATCGTATATAAATTATAATACAGGAGATAAGAAGTATAACAATGAAATTTATTATGGAGTGTAAACTATGTCAAATAAAAACATTGAACAAATGAAAAAGTTAATAGAAGAAAAGAAAATGAAGAACAAAGATCAAAGTAGTAGTAATGAAAAACCAAGTCAAAAAATTGGAAGTTCTCACAAAGCAATTAAGAGTAAGCGAAAAGGTGGATTTTTTGATAAATAATAATTAGTTATAATATAAAGAGAACAATATGTCTGAACTGACCCCTAAAAGTTAGACCTTAAAAATCTAACTATTGGGAGGTCAGTTTTTTATGGCAAAATATACTTTTGAATTCAAGAAAAAGATTGTATAAGAATATTTAGAAGGCCGGGGTGGAATGGGTTATCTGGCCAAAAAATATGGGTTTTCTAGTAAAACTCAAATACATAAATGGATTAATGGATAGGAAAAAACATCTCCATCTCACAATAGGAATCTGTACATTTTTTCAAATCTAATCTTTGAAAATGAAATGGTTTAGATTGTTTAAAAATAGAATTTGGAAACCACTGTGTAAAAATAAAATTAAAAAGGGAAATTAGTTTTCGTGCATTGATTTCTTCAGGAGGGTGAAACCCTATGTATTTAAAGCAGACAAACTGTGTTGTTGGAATAACATAACCAACCATATCTTTAGGGATATTGTCAATGGTTGTGACTTCTGTTGCAGTGGTGTAATCTAAGTAGTCCCTTTTTTTATTATATTTATCAAAACCAATGAACACTTTAGTGTCTTTTACATTAGGAATTATATGGAGATAGTTGTTACAAAAATCAACAGAGGCTTTTGACACTGCGCCATTACGCCTATCATCTTCAAAACTTATCTGATGTTGTAAACCAACAATAGAAAACTCAGGTTTTAAGAAGAAGACGGGGCTAATTAATAATCCATTATCAAAAGAATAGAAATTATTAATGTCTAACTTATGGGTTATAAATAATTCGCACTTTTCTTTTCTATATTTCGCAGGACTTATTTGAAATTCTTGTTTAAAAGCACGATTAAAAGATTGTTCTTGATTGTAATTATAATCAAGGGCAATTTTTAGTATGCTTAGATCTGTATTTAATAAATCATAGGCACTATAAGATAATTTTCTGCCTCTAACATATTTTATAAGAGATTCAGAGGTAATGCTTTTAAAAACTCTATGTAAGTGAAATTTTGATAAATATGTAATATGAGCTAAGTGGTCTAAATTAATATCTTCTTTTATATGCATTTCTATATAATCAATAACAAATCTTAAGGTCTCTTTATAATCTACAATCAAATAATTCACCTTTTCTAAAAACAGCAAGAACTGTTCAATTATTTATTTAATTTTATTATATTATATATTTATAAATTGTAAAGATAAGGAGGGGCATAGAAATGATGAAAAGACTATTGTTATTAATATTAATAATGATAATTGCAACAGGATGTAACACTAATAAAGGGAGAACAATCATACTAGAAAATGTAACTGTAATTGATGGCAATGGAGGAGAACCATTAGAAGATGCAGTTGTAGTAGTTGAAGGTGAAGTAATCACTTTTGTTGGTAAGGTTTATGACTTTGAAAAACCTGAAAAAGCAGTTACTTATGATTTGCAAGGGGCTACATTACTACCAGGATTTATAAATGCCCATGTACATAACGCCTATAGTAGTAAAAATCTATCTACGTGGGCAAAATCCGGAATAACAACGGTTAGAGATCTTGGATGTAGAATAAAAAATCCATATGAAGTGAGAGGCAAACTTCTAAAGTCTAATAAAAATGCGCGGTTAGTTGCAGCAGGACCTTTTATAACGACTACGCAGGGATATGGAGATTTGGAGGTTAATTCATTAGAAGATGCAGTGGAAACAGTTCAATTATTAATTGATAACAACACGGATCTTATTAAAGTATCATATGAGGATAACTTACAAGGTCAAAGGTGGAATAAATTACCTAAAGAAACATTACAAGCGATTGTATCCTTAGCACATGAAAACAATCTCAGAGTATCAGTCCATGTTAGTCATAGGGGTCAACTGGAAGATGTAATTGATGCTAAAGTAGATGATTTGGCTCATATGGTTATAGATTTATTATCAGATGAATTGATATATAGAATTGTTGAGGAAGAAATTTACTGGGTACCAACACTAGAGCTTTGGAAAGGTGTAAGCGAAGACTATCCTCGTAGTAGCTTTTATATTGATATAGCAAAAAAAAATCTTAAAAAGTTTTATGAAGCAGGGGGGAAAGTAGCACTTGGCACAGATTTTGGAGGGTATCATACACCATTTGAACTAGGAATGCCTATAATGGAGATTAGACTAATGGAAGCAGCAGGAATGACACCTATGGATATTATTGTTTCAGCAACGAAAAACGCAGCGTATGTATGTAATCTTGAAGATGAAATTGGGACAATTGAAGTGGGAAAAATAGCGGATATTTTAATTGTAAAGGGTAATCCACTTGAGGAATTGAATTTTCTGCTAGATGTTAGAATGGTGTTGCGAAATGGGCAGATTATTGTAAATAAAAAATAAAGCAAATAAAAAAGTGAGCAAAAAATAAGTAGCCACTTGGTTAATCCTATTTAAGTGGCTACTTACCATACCCTATTCAATTTAAACATTTGATAATTGTTTCATTCCTTTCAGTGTAACATAACGCTTAAAAACATAAAAATACTAAACGTACTTACAAAATAATATTTTTTTAAAGAGATGGAAATTAAAACTAACTTCACGTTAATACTGAAAATTAATACTGAATAATAAAATACTAAATAATAAAATACTAAATAATAAAATACTAAATAATAAAATACTAAATAATAAAATACTAAAGACTTACTACTTATTACATAATACAATTTAATTCTAATTAACTTTACTTACAAAACAGGTATTAAAAAAACCCAATTTCAAAACAAACTACTGAATACCAAGACTGATAAAACTGTAATAAGTGAATAGGGTATGTAGGAAGAAGTGTTCCTTACTTCCTTATCTGTATAATAGCACATAACCAAGAAAAAGTAAAGAGAAATCTTAAATTTTATTATAAGTTTTTAACAACTTGTACATATGAGTTTAATTCATAGAATATAATCATCTGATTTCAACGTAAGATTTGATGGGGAAAGCATTTGACATATAGAGCAGTGGCGGGTATAATAATTTTTGGTGTTTATCAAGTTAATAAATTAAATATCTCCACTGATATACATAAATGTTTGAAGTTGGGGTATTTTTTTTGCCTAGAATTACTTTCTAAGTTTGAAAAGCTAACTTGTTAAGCAAATATATAAATCTAAAACTACGACATAAGGAGAGATAACAGTGCCAGAACAAAAAAGAGAGCAATGGGGCTCTAAAATGGGATTTATTTTTGCTGCAGTAGGGTCTGCAGTCGGATTAGGCAACATATGGAGATATCCATACCTACTGTATTCTAATGGTGGAGGGGCATTTTTAATACCCTATTTTTTTGCGATATTTACTGCAGGGATTCCATTATTATTATTAGAATATGGAATGGGACATAAGTTTAGAGGATCAACACCTTTGTCTTTTGCAAGAGCAGGTAAGAAGTGGGAATGGCTTGGATGGTGGCCAAGTATAACATCTTTTATTATAATGACATATTATACAATGATTTTAAGTTGGGCAATCAACTACATATTTCTATCATTTAACCAAGCTTGGGGATCAGATGCAAATGCATTCTTTTTTGGTGATTTCTTAAAATTATCAGATGGACCTTTTGAGTTAGGTGGAATGAATTGGCCGGTTTTCTTTGGGATAACAGCCATTTGGTTTATTAATTGGTTTGTTTGTTATAAAGGTATAAAAGGCGGTATAGAAAAATTAAACAAAATATTGTTACCAACTCTTATTGGAATAATAGTTATTATTGTTATTAGAGGGATTACACTACCAGGGGCAGCCCTTGGTCTTAATACTTTATTTACACCTGACTGGTCAAAAGTAATGGATCCAATGGTTTGGATAAGAGCCTACGGACAAGTATTTTTTTCCCTTAGTTTGGCTATGGGGATAATGGTTACATACTCTAGTTATCTACCTAAAAAGTCAGATATAAATAATAGTACTTTTATGACTGCATTTGCAAACTGTGGATTTGAATTCTTAACAGCAATTGGGGTATTTGGTATTCTTGGATTTATGGCGACAAGTCAAGGGATTCCTCTTGAAGAAGTTGCTACTGAAAGTATCGGTTTAGCATTTGTTGTATTCCCACAAGTATTCTCAGCAATGGGACCGCTAGGAACTGTATTTGGAATACTATTCTTTATATGTTTGGTATTTGCTGGATTAACATCTTGTGTGTCTTTAACAGAAGCTTTCTCTGCAGCTGTTATTGATAAAACAGGCGTTTCAAGAAAGAAAATTGTTACATTTGCAGTACTTGGAGGATATTCAATAAGTGTTTTCTATGCAACAGGAGCAGGTTTATACTTCCTTGACATTATAGATGCATTTATCAATTCATACAGTATCGTTGTTGTAGGATTATTACAATCTATTGTTGTTGGTTGGTTTATTGGTGCCCATGTCATTAGAGAACATACAAACGCTGTTTCCATATTCTCTGTAGGTAAATGGTGGGAGATTATGGTTAAGTTTGTTACACCAACTGTATTAATATTTATGTTGGGACAAAGTATCATCAATGAAATAATAGAGCCATATGGTGGGTATTCAATGAAAGCCCTTCTAATATTTGGATGGGGCATCATTGCATTAATTATAATAACTTCTATTATATTAAGCAAAAGACCGTGGAGAAACAAAGCATTAGAATTACCAAAGGAGGTGGAATAGATGACAGTAACATCTATTATATTCTTCCTTTTTGGAGCAATAGTTTTATGGGGTGGATTAGCCGTAACCATAAGAAATGCAATTAAAGACAATAAGTAAATAATAAATCAGAAGTAAAAAACAAAGGGGTATATCAGGAGAAAATCTGATATGCCCCTTTAGAAGATTAAAAGGATATTTGTGGAATGAAGTTCATCCATTATGGTATAATAATTTAAAATAGTTATGGGAAAAAATATTAGAGTGACAAAGTGGACAGTAAAGACAGAGGCTATAATATATGTAAATATGAAGATATGAGGGGATAAGAGGATGGGAAGAAAGATTTTGGTTTTTCTATTGTTTTTAATTGTTATGATTACACCATTTTTTATTAGTTATAATAGTTTTAATGAAAATAATAATATTAGTAGCTTAATTGAAAATTTCGAAACACAAACGCCAGTGTTATTGGATCATTACAATATTCCTGGAGCTTCTATTTCTTTAATAGAAGATGGTGAATTAAGATGGATTGGAACGTTTGGCTTTGCGGACATTGAAAATCAACAAGAAATTAATAAGGACACTGTGTATCAAATGGCATCCATATCAAAATCAGTTACTGCCTTTGGAATAATGAAGCTTGTTGAAGAAGGGATTATAAATCTTGATGATCCTATTGAGACGTATATAACAAGGTGGCAACTTCCAGAGTCAATCTACGATAAAAGTCAAGTAACCATAAGAAGAGTACTGAGTCATACTGCGGGCTTGTCTAGAGGAGGAGGGTATCCTGGATACGAATCATTTAGTGAGTTGCCTTCTTTAGAGGAATCTTTAAGTGGTATTGGAGGAGGTTCTCAGCCAGTAGAATTAATATATGAACCTGGTACAAGATATTTTTACTCTGGTGGTGGATATAATTTACTACAATTATTAATTGAAGAAGTAACAGGACAAGATTTTGATCGTTATATGAAAGAAGTAGTACTTATTCCTATGGAAATGAAGGATAGTAGTTTCCAGTGGGAAGATTACACTGAGAGTAGAATAGGAAAGGCATATAACATAAAATTAGAGGAATTACCAAATTACTTGTTTATAGAAAAAGCAGCAGCAGGGCTCTATTCAACCATTGGTGATATAAGTCAGTTCGTTATTGCGAGTATTAATAGTTATGGAGGGGGGGATGATTTCTTACAGAAAGGAACATTAAAAGAGATGTATGAACCTGTACTAACAGTAAAAGGTTTAGAGGGTTTTATATATAAAAGTACAGCATTGGGACATTTTATTAATATGGATAACAATAATAGGCCTTTAGTTGCTCATGATGGCGGTAACAAAGGATGGCGAACCAACTTTTCATTCGTTCCAGATATTGGAGCTGGGATTGTTATTTTAACAAATGGTGACAATGGAACATACTTGATTAATGAAGCTTTAAATACTTGGTATTTTAAAGTTTATGAGGAGAAGAGAGATTTTAATAAATTGACTCATAACGTATGTGCTGTTGTATATGCAATATCTTCTGCTTTAATTTTGTGGTCTTTATTAATAATAATTCAACTATATAAAGGATATAAAAAAGGTGAATTGGTATTTTTAAAGGTCTATACAAATAAGATACACTTTATTGTAAAAATTGTAGTAAGCGTAGCATTGATTTATTTTGCTTATTTTATAGGCAAACAAATAGTGCCTATACTAGGCTTTGTAAATACTAATATAGGAAGTGTTTTTGGTATTGCTATAAATATAAGAATTATAATAGGAATAATACAAATGTTTGTTAATAAAAGAAAAATAGTGTAGATAGTTAGTGTTTTCATAAACATAAAAAGTATGTCACATGACATACTTTTTATTTGCAAAAATAGAACAAGTATTTTCAATCTCTTTAAAGGCAATACCATAACATAAACCGCACACCATTGCTGCAATATTATTATAGATATTTACTACTGTAGAAGAATCTAAATAAAAAGTCTTACAACCTATAGGTGTATTTAAAATGACCTTTGTAAAAAGTCCAATAGTTTGTATATCCAATATCCTAACAACTGCATCATTATGACATCCGAAGGTTACTAAGGCTGCTTGCCTGTTCTTAATGATTTTTGACAAAAATTTCCCATAATCATCATCAATATTAATAATATTATAATCCGTAGTCATTTCAAACAACTGTGCTTTTGTGTTAAAGTATGCTTCCATATTGGAATGAAAATCTAGATGATCTTCATAAAGATTTGTAAAGATAGCGGTATTATAATAACAACTAAAAACTCTTTTTAGTTCTAGAGCATGGGAAGACACTTCCATAACACAAAATTCTATGTTTTGTTTAAGCATATCCGAGAAAGTTTTATGAAGTTTTAAGGACTCTGGTGTGGTGTGTTGGTTGGGTGTAATGGTATTACCTATTATTGTACCTTTTGTACCAATTAAACCTATTGGTTTCTTTGCTTGGTCAAAGATATCTTTTATAAGATTAGTAGTATTGGTTTTTCCTTTGGTTCCCGTTACGCCAATTAGATTAATTTTTTTACTAGGTTCCTTGTAATAATTAGAAGCCATCTTTCCTAAAACTTCACGACAGTCTTTTACTTTTAAAACAGTGATTGAGCCATCCACTTGAACATCTTTTTCTACAATTAGGGTATTTGCTCCATTTTCCGTTGCTTTATGTATATAATTATGTCCGTCTACTGTAAATCCTGATATTGCCACAAAGGCAGTTTCTTTTAATACTTCTCTAGAATCATAATAAATACCATTGATTTCTATATCCAATTGACCTTGTATTAGAGTAAATTCAATACCACTCATAACCATATCTAAATTCATTGTATCACTCCATTAAATTATTCCTAACTTTACTGATAATATACTTTTTATATACAAACAGGGATATAGTTTAATCCCATATTTTCAGGAAAATCCATCATTAGATTCATATTTTGTATGGCTTGACCAGCAGCCCCTTTTATAAGATTATCAATAGCTACCACAATAATTAACCTATTGGTTTCTTCATTGATCTCAAAGTTTATATGACACATATTAGAAGATTTGACCCATTTTGTTTCAACATAAATGCTTTTATCAAGTATTTGTACAAAAGGTTTTGAACCATAATATTTACTATAGACTTCTTTTACACTTTCATAATCTAATTTCTTTTGTAATTTAGTATATAGTGTTACCATTAACCCTCTTTGCATAGGAACGATATGAGGTGTAAAAGTCAATTCTATTGTTTCACCAGTAAAGAACTCTATACCTTTTTGGACTTCAATGACATGAGGATGATTGTTTAATTTATAAGCTTTCATAGATTCATTTGCTTCCACATAATGTGTACCAATAGTTAAAGTCCTGCCGCCACCTGATAGGCCGCTTTTACCATCTGCAATAATATCTTTATCAATTAGAGCTTCCTTTATAAGTGGTATTAAAGCCATTAACATGGCTGTGGCATAACAACCTGGATTGGCAATGCTTTTTGCTTCTTTGATCGCTTCTTCATTCCATTCACTTAAACCATATACAAATTCGTCAGTTAAATGAAGAGATTGATGTTCTTTTCCATAGTATTTTTTATAGGACTCTTTATCCATAAACCTATAGTCGACACCAATATCAACAATCTTTACTTTCTTTAGCATATCCTCGGTTAAATGTGCCATTAATATGCCATAGGGTAGGGCAGAGAATAATAAATCTATACCATCTACCAATGTATCCCAGTCTAACTCTTGGCAGATATCTTCATTAAATCCAACAAAATTTCTATACACAAAATTATATTTTTTATCCTTATAAGAAGTAGATAGTATTTTTTTGATCATTACATTTGGATGATTGTGAAGCAAGCGTATTAATTCTTCACCAGTGTATCCAGTAGCTCCTAAAATACCCACATTTAACATCTTAGATTCCTCGTCTCATAATTGTTTTATATATGTCCTAAGCCCAAATAGCCTATAATGCAGCATATAAAAGTAATCCAACAAAATGTATGTACAATCTTTGTCTCCTGCCATCCACATTTTTCCAGATGGTGATGGTAAGGTGCAATTTTAAAAACTTTTTTATTTCTAAACCTTAAGGATGTTAGTTGTAGTATAACGGTTATTGTTTCCCATAGACAAATAATAAGAATCAATAATATCCATAAAGGTATTTGTAAACTGATCATAATAATGGCAATAGCACCTCCTAAGAATAAAGAGCCTGTATCACCTATAAAGATCTTTGCTGGGTGTTTATTATAGAATAATGTTCCTATGCAAGTGCCTGCTAAAGTAAGTATGGTGTATAAAATCGCTGAGTTCTCAACCTTCCAAGCGACTATGCCAAGAAAGGCTAACACAATAATAGCGATACCAAGAGCCAATCCGTCTAACCCATCGGTGATATTAAAACTGTTAGTGGTTGCCACTAATATAACTAGAATTAAAGCAGAATACACAATGATATTCAACTGAAGTCCACTATTTATAAAAGGAATTCTAATGGTAGTATTCATTGTGTTTGTTAAATGCAATAGTAGCACTACCAAAAAACTAATACCTGTCAATCCTAATAATTTTTCTTTAGGAGTAACCCCATCTCGAACCTTCTTAATTTTTATGTAATCATCAACAAAGCCCATTATGCCATAGAGTATGATCATCATATTTAACCATAGAAATTCCTTTGTCATAATATAATAGCCAATAGTCATAATGAACAGCACTAGATTCATTACCACGCCACCCATAGTAAGGGTATTTTTCTTGTTTTTATGTAATTCTTTAATGCAATCTTTTTTAATACTACTGTCAATTGATTTTTTCTTTTTTAAGAATCTCGTATTGGTTAAAAAGATTATAAATAGCTTCATTCCAATAATAGTTATTAGAAGGCTTGTTATAAAATAAAAAAGCAAAATAACCACCTCTATTATCATAGTATATTTAAACGTATTTCTTTATATTTTTGTTCCAGAATATAATGTTTATTCTAATTATAAATTATATCATAGCAAAGAAAGGTGAACAATTAAGAATATATTAAAGTTTCGACACTTAAATTTAAAAGTATAGTTAATTTAATAAATACATGCCCTTGTAAAGAGTTAGAGACCTTAATTTCCTTAAGAGATATTTTATAGGAATTTATTTTAAAATATATAAAATTGTGATATCATTTTAAATAAAATAAAAATCATTAAGAAGGTATTATTACTAAGATAAATAAAGCAAATATAGAAATAAGAAATTAGAATGAAGTGTATTAAGAGTTAGGTTGAGTATTCGTCAACTGGGGAGGGCTCTTGGACTAGGCAAGTCAGCAATAGAAAAAGCTACTAGGTGACAATGGAAACGTCCCCAAGTCTTGCCCAAGTCTTCCCCAAGTCTTCAGAGGCTTATTGGATGAGAGGTGTGAACTTATGGAAAAAAATAAACTAACCTATATATTATCGGTTCCTGAAAGAACCATTAAATCAGTTGTATCAATAGGTACTGGGATGACTTCTTTACTAACTAATCTCTTATTACCAAGTATAGTAAAAGATTCTATTACTTATCGAGTCACTTTTGGTATGTTACAGCAGTTTTTGATTGAGAAAGTAGCACAAGTAGAACAAAAAGAAAAAAATATCCAATTAAAAGATCATTATATGATTAGAAAAACTGCAGGATCTATTATTGAAGGGATAGGGTTAATTAGTGTTCGGTTTTCACCAGTTTGGATGTTAGCAATTTTAAGTGATATTTCTGGAGGAAGCAAAGTATATGTTAAACGATTAATGGAAGATTTGAAGAAATGTGGGCTTATTGAACAAGAAGTGAATTATGAAAATATTTATGATTTACTGGAAGGTGTTAATAGATTCTCTAATATTGGTGTTAATGCTATTGACATGCCACCTATATCAGCAAAAGATTTTAATGAGTTTAAAAAGTCTTTAGTAACGGAGTTTAGTCATGATAAAAATGCATCTCAAAAGATGTATAAGGCGTTAGAGAAGGTTTATAAAAGGATGGAAGAAGTAAGTGAAAAAGAGAAAATGTCTCTTAAGAAACTGAATGGGGCAATGACTATTGATCTTATGCTAAAAACAAGTAAAAAGGGATTGGATATTACAAGAGTAACAACTAAAACAAGTATAGATATGATTTATGAGGTTATAATCAAAAATTATATGGATTCTCTGGATAAGGTTAATCGTATAGGAAAACGTAAGTACCTTATAGAACATATGACACCTTTTATGAAGCAATTTAAAGATCATTATAAAAAAGATAAGAAAACTATAACTGAAAAAGTTTTTGGATGTTTTACAAAGAGTAAATGAAAGACGCTAGCTAAATTTTAGAGAATAATCAAAAAGGGTGAAGTTTTCAGACTATGTCAGAAAGCTTTACCCTTTTTGATTGCACCTACTCAAACAACTCAAACCCCATAGCCTTATACATAGGCCCAGTGATATACTGACTCTCAGGCAAATTATGATCCTTTTGGAATTTATTTATAGCATTATGAAAGCCTTGACCGTACTTACCGTCAACCCAACCTTGGTAATAACCAAGTTCTTTTAATCTCATTTGAACAGCATATACATCAGAACCGATATGACCAGGGCGTATGGTTCTAAAACCACTTCCAAAAGGGCCGTAAGGTCCTTTTATGATTTTAACTTTTGTGCCGTGAGGAATATAACTTTTTAAATCAGCAGCATCTTCATTATACATACGAATACAACCTTCTGAACCAGGATGACCTATACTCCAAGGTTCATCTGTGCCATGGAAGCCATATTTACCCCAAGGTACATTAAACCCCATCCAAGTGCCACCAAAACCTTCTCCCCAATCTGCTTTGGAGATGATTGACCAAGTACCAATGGGGGAGGGGGTGCTGTATTTTCCTCCTGAACATAGGTATTGTTTGTAGAGTTCATTGTCTTTAAAAACATTAACGGTATAATCATCTAAATCAACAATTATGTAATAAGGATTGGATTCTTGATAATTCATTTTAAATACTTGTGCTAGACCATTGCTAGTATACTTAATAGATAAAAAATTGAAAAAAAGCAAGGCAAGCATTAAAGATAAAACTTTCAGAAGTAGAAGGTTTTGTTTTGCGATTTTTGATTTAGATGGTTTTGATGTAAGTATATTTCTTAATCTCATAAAATCACCTTTTTTATATACGATATTTAATCATATGAATTTTTAACTTGGATAATGACATAATATAAGTATATTTATAAAGGAGGTTTTTAAGATGAGTAAAGGCAATGGATTTAGTAGTATGACACCAGATGCAGCAAAAGATAAGTACAAAAGAGATGAAGCAAATCAGGGCGATCCAATGAGTGGCGTATTGAGACACAAACAAAAGCAAGAAAGTAATAATAGAATCATGAAAAAAGATAGAACATAATTCCATGTTTTGTGATAGAATAGTTTGAAGTATTTAATTGGTTATACTATAATTAGAGTAAGGGAAGGCTAACTGACTTTCCTTATTACATAAAGGAGGAATGAATATGTCACCAGAGAAATTATTAGAAGACTTTAAAAATTGGGCTGTTGTAGGTGTTTCAGCAGACAAAGAAAGATATGGATATAAGATTTATAAAAAGTTGAAAGCTCATGGGTACAATGTTTTTGGCATTAATCCAGGAATACAAGAGTTAGATGGAGATAAAGTATACAAAAGCTTAAAAGACTTACCAGAAAAAGTAGATGTAGTAAACTTTGTAGTTAACCCTAAAATCGGTATAAGTGTCGTAGAAGACTGTGCAGCAGAAGGGGTTAAATATATTTGGCTTCAACCAGGCACTGTTAGTGATGAAGTATTAGAATTAGCTAGTGAAAAGGAAATAGAAGCTGTTCAAGCTTGTGTATTAGTGGGATTGAGCTATAAAGATCAAAATAAATAATTAGTTGAATAACTTGATGATCAGCACAAATACACATATAAGGATTAAAACTGGTAATATAGCGGCAAATATAATTGGAATTATGATAAGTGATAATATAAATCCGAGTAATGAAAAAATAATTTTTAATGCTACTGATGATATAGAGAAAACCAGTTTTAAAATAATGTAAAGCACAAGTAATCCTATTATTAAATGCATAATATCCCTCCAAATGATTAAGTGTATACTAGTATTATAAGAGGGTAAGATTAAAAAGCGATGTAAATAAGATTAGAATTTCATTAGAAACCACCTTGATGTTAAATTTAGGTGGATTTTCTTTTATTCATAGGAAGTAGTACTTTTCTATAACGTAAAAAAAGGTGGTTTTAAACCACCTTAAATTTTATTATCTAGGTTTGCTTACAAATATTTGAGTGAACATATTACCATATTGTCCACCTTCTTGGATCCCAATACCAACATGGGTATAGTCAGGACTTAAGATATTTTTTCTATGTCCTGGGGAGTTCATTAGTGCTTCATGGGCAGCAGCAACATCTCTATTACCTGCAATATTTTCACCTGCTTGTACATAACTTACATTAAAGCTTTGTAACATATCAAAAGGACTTCCGTAAGTTGGAGAGTTATGGCTAAAGTAGTTGTTGTCTATCATATCTTGTGATTTAATTCTTGAAACATTAACAACTTCCATGTCCATTTCTAAAGGTGGTACATTGTTTGCAGCTCTAGCTTCGTTGACTAGGTTTAACATTTGTTGTTCTGCTTGTGTAGGGGATGATGCCATTTCACCAGTGTTGTTTGTATTAGGACTTGTTGTCCCTGGTGTGTTTGCCGGACCAGTTTGGTCTATTGGATTATCTTCAGTACCAGTTGGTTCTGGTTTTGGTTCTGTTTCATCAGGTACAACTGGTGTAACTTGTTCTTTTGGTACAAATCCAATTTGTTCTTCTGGTAATCTTACAGCATACCAATTTTCTACTTCGTTTATTACTTCTAACTGGTCATTTTGAGCATTTTCTTGAAGTACTGGTGCATCTGTTGAACAACCAGATCTAATGTTGGCAGTATCTGCTGTAACTTTTACTCTAGATATTGGACCAGTTCCTGACAATGATGATTCAACACCTGGTACAGGATCTCTGGCACAAGCGAATAAAAACATTGTAGATATTAATGCACATGCTAAAATAATTTTTTTCATTTATTGTATTCCTCCTTGGATTCTAATAGAAAAATTTCTAATGGTAGTATTCTAAGAAAGGATAATTATTATACTTTTTTTGAAAAAAAACAAAGAAATCTTGTAAAATTTAATATTTTAGTTTACTATAATTTATAGGAAAAAAGTAAGGTTGTATCAGTTTAGATTACCTTATATGTTAAGTAATAGGAGAAAGGGAGATACATAAATGATTAAAACTAGTTTATGGTTTGTTAATTTTGTACTATATCAAATTTTAAGTTTATTTTTTCTATTTAAGTACAAGGTTTTAATTAAAATAGGCAAAGAAGAACGTGCAAAAAAATACTTACATAAGGTTACAACTAGATGGGCAAGAAACATGGTTAAATCCACAGGGTCTAAAATTAATGTTATTGGCTTAGATAATGTACCAAAAGATGAAAATGTATTGTTTGTTAGCAATCATCAAGGTAATTTTGATATTCCTTTGTTATTAGGTTATCTACCAACGGCTGTTGGGTTTGTTGCAAAAGTTGAGTTGCAAAAAGTACCAGTGGTTAGAACTTGGATGGCATTAATGAAATGTGTTTTTATTGACAGAAAGGATCCAAGACACTCTTTGCAAGCCATCATAACAGGAATCAACTATTTAAAAGAAGGTCATTCCATGGTTATATTCCCTGAGGGAACAAGAAGTAAAAGAGATGAAGTAGGGGAGTTTAAAGCAGGAAGTATGAAAATGGCTTTAAAGTCTAATGTGAAAATTGTACCCATTACCATTGATGGTAGTTATAAAATGTTAGAAGAGCATAATAAAATTAAAAAAGTGAATGTGAATTTGATTATACATCCACCAATTGATATTAATGCATTAGAAAAAGAAGAAGCTAAGAACCTACACGAGTATATAAGAAATATCATTATAAATAAATAATATTCTATACAAAAGATCCCTTATACATAGTACGGTATAAGGGATCTTTTATTATACTAATTTAGTTGTCCAAGACTCACAATTCCATACTTCAGTTACAACATCATTATAGAACTCAGGTTCATGACATATGATTAATAAACTGCCTTTATATGCTTTCAATGCTCTTTTTAATTCTTCTTTTGCATCTACATCAAGATGGTTTGTAGGCTCATCTAGAACAAGGAAGTTTGTTTCTTGATTAATTAATTTGCACAAACGTACTTTTGCTTGTTCACCACCACTTAAAACCATCACTTTGCTTTCTATATGTTTTGTTGTTAAACCACATTTTGCAAGGGCAGCACGCACTTCATATTGTGTATAAGATGGGAAAACTTGCCATACTTCATCGATACAAGAATTTGTATTGCCTTTTGCTGTTTCTTGTTCAAAGTAGCCAATATGTAAGTAATCACCAAGGGTTACGGACCCAGACAAACTTTTAATCTGTCCAAGAATACTTTTTAATAAAGTTGTTTTACCAAGGCCATTAGCGCCTACTAAAGCAATTTTTTGACCACGTTCCATAGTAAGGTTTAGTGGTTTAGTAAGAGGTTCATCGTATCCAATGACCAAATCATTTGCCTCAAATAATACTTTTCCTGAAGCTCTTGCTTGTTTGAAGTTAAACTCTGGTTTTGGCTTGTCTCTTGCAAGTTCTATAACATCCATTTTATCCAATTTCTTCTGGCGTGACATAGCCATATTTCTTGTTGAAACTCTGGCTTTATTTCTAGCAACAAAGTCTTTTAATTCAGAAATTTCTTGTTGTTGTTTTTTATATGCTGATTCTAACTGTTGTTTTTTTACTTCGTATACTTTCATATATTCATCATAATCACCCACATAGCGGTTTAGCTCTTGATTCTCCATATGGTAGATTAAGTTAATTACGCTATTAAGAAAAGGGATATCATGAGAAATTAACACAAAAGCATTTTCATAGTTTTGCAAATATCTTTTTAGCCATTCAATATGTTGTTCATCTAAATAGTTGGTAGGCTCATCTAATAGAAGAATATCTGGTTTTTCTAATAAGAGTTTACCTAATAATACTTTTGTTCTTTGACCACCACTTAAGTCTGTAACGTCTTTATCTAAACCAATATCTTCTAATCCTAAAGCACGACCAATTTCTTCAACTTTAGAATCAATGGTGTAAAAGTCATTACTCATAAGAATATCTTGAATTGTGCCAAGGTCAGCAAGCATGTTTTCTAATTCATCAGGGTCTGCATCTGCCATTTTATCACATATGGCATTCATTTCAGTTTCTAAATCAAATAGGTACTGAAATGCGGTTTTTAATACATCACGAATGGTCATTCCTTTTTCTAAAGAAGTATGTTGGTCTAAATAACCAACACGTACACGTTTTGACCATTCAACAGTTCCTGCGTCAGGTTCAAGTTTACCTGTGATAATGTTCATAAAAGTGGATTTACCTTCACCATTGGCACCAACTAGTCCAATATGTTCCCCTTTCAATAATCTAAAAGAGACATTATTAAAGATAGCACGGTCACCAAAACCGTGACTTAGATTTTTTACATTTAAAATACTCATTGCTTATACTCCTTATCTAGTTAAATTACAATAATGAAATTATATAATATATAGAAACATTTTCATAGTAGAAAAATTTATAAATTAGCTTCGATAACTTTAATTAAACTAATTCTAAAAGAATCATCTTGAGCAGATGTTCTTTTTTTTGGACCTTTTGGTCGATTGCCATGTCGTCGGTTGGTTTTTGAAAGATGTCTTTGAAATAAAAGCAAATCAATATTATCATCAGTATAGATAAAACCATCTTGATTAAGGACAATTGCTTTTTTTGAAAGAGAGATAGAAGCAACACCGTAGTCTTGAGAGATAACCAAATCCCCACTTTTAATAGAACCAATTAAAGCAAAATCAGCACTATCTCTACCTTTGTCTACAGTCACTACTTTACAATAATCATTTTTATATATATGAGAAGTATCAAAAAACATAATAACTTCTAAATTATACTTTTTTGCTATATTAATTATAATATCTTTTACTGGACAAGCATCGGCATCAACTAATATCTTCATTATTCCAACTCACTTTAACAATATTTATTAGTATAAAGATTATACCTTTGAGATATAGTATAATAGGTTAGTAATATTAATGCAAAGAAAAAAATAAAAAAATTGTATCTGAAAAAACTAAAAAAAGAATTAAAAGGAAAATAAAACTGCAAAACAGGGGATTGCATTTTATGGGGTATTATGGTAATATATATTATGTATACAAAAATACACAGTAAACAACATTGTCTAGAAGATCTTATAGGTAATGAAAGTTTACTAATATTAAGGTGTAATTCTTATTTGTAAGAAGTCAATAAGAGTTAAGAAGAAGTTAATTTCATATTAGGCAATGTGAAAAATTTAACTTGTAAGTAATTAACCATCTTATGGTTTTTTGTTTTTAGCAAATTAGTAATTACATATGTGAATATATGAATTGAATTCGTAATTACGAATTTGCCTCATGGAGTTGAAAGTATCCCTTGCTAATTAGCAAAACTTACTGCTTCATTAGTAACATAGTCAAAATATAATAGCAAATATAATTTTATGGAGGGTTTAACGATGAGCGAATTTCTTAAAAAATTAAGTTTAAGTGATGATGTAGCAACTATAGTAAACAGCAGTTCAAATGTAATTATACCTCAAAGTCGTCAACATCTTTTAGATCTAGCATTAGTTGGAGAGAAAGATGGGATTTTTGAAGTAGGTTATGACGTTCCTAATAAAGGGTATGTTCCAGAAGTAACAATTACAAAATGTAAAAATGGAGCAGTTGTTAATTACATTGATACTTATATGAGAAGAAGAGATCCTAACTGTATGTTAGTTGCAGATGCAAAAGAAACTGACAAAGAAAAATATGAAGAGAGATTTGGAGAAAGCTTCGATGCTCTTAGACAAGATACAATTGAATGGTTTAAAGGACAAGAAATAATCTTAATGCCTTTTATGGCTGGAGATGAAAAATTAGGATATCCAGCAATTTTAGTTGCACCAGCAAATGCAGGATTTTTTGCAGCTGGGTTAGCAGACTTACAAGGATTTATTAAAGAAAGTGATATTACTGAAGGTTTCAAGCCTAGATCAGTTATTTACTTGGCTCCACCATATAGACATACACATTTTGATGGTAAACAAGTAGTAGTTCATAATAGATTAGACGATGTACATGAAGTATTCTCATTTAATCTTTATCCAGGACCAAGTGCTAAAAAAGGTATCTATGGCGTATTATTAAACTTAGGTGAATTAGAAGGATGGACAACAGTACATGCTTCTACAGTTAAAGTAACAACACCATATGATAACACTGTAACAATTATGCACGAAGGCGCTAGTGGTGGCGGAAAAAGTGAAATGATTGAAGAAGCTCATAGACAATCAGATGGTAGAATTTTATTTGGTACAAATCAAGTGACAGAAGAGTGTGTTTTTGTTGAATTAAAAGACACTTGTGAACTTAACCCTGTTACAGATGATATGGGATTATGCCATCCAGAATTACAAAAAGACAATAAAAAATTAGTAGTTAAAGATGCGGAAGCTGGTTGGTTCTTAAGATTTGACCACATTAAAAAATATGGTACTTCACCACACCATGAAAAATTATGTATTCATCCACCAGAGCCATTAATCTTTATGAATATGGAAGCTTCTCCAGGGTCAACTTGCTTAATATGGGAACATATTATGGATGAGCCAGGAAAACCTTGCCCTAACCCACGTGTTATTATGCCAAGAAGCTTTGTTCCTGGTGTAGTAGCAGAAGAAGTTGAAGTTGATGTTAGAAGTTTTGGATTTAGAGCACCAGTTTGTACAAAAGAAAATCCTACTTATGGTATTGTAGGAAGTATGCATGTTCTTCCTCCAGCACTTGCTTGGTTATGGCGTTTAGTAGCTCCAAGAGGGCATGCAAACCCAAGTATTGTTGATACAGAAGGAATGACTAGTGAAGGTGTTGGATCTTACTGGCCTTTTGCAACTGGAAAAATGGTTGATCAAGCAAACCTTTTATTAGATCAAATTGTAAATACACCTAATACTAGATTTGTTCTTATGCCAAATCAACATATAGGAGCATACAAAGTTGGATTTAATCCACAATGGATTGGTAGAGAATTTTTAGCAAGAAGAGGAAGTGCTAAATTCAAACCAGAACAATTAACACCTGCAAGAGCAACTATCTTAGGATATGCTTTAAATAAATTAAAAGTTGACGGTGTAGATATTCCAAAAGGATTATTACAAACAAATCTTCAATTAGAAGTTGGAGAAGAAGGTTATGATGCAGGAGCAAAAATATTAGTTGATTTCTTCAAAAAAGAACTTAAAAAATACTTATCACCAGATCTTAACCCATTAGGAAAAGAAATTATTGAATGTTGTTTAAATGATGGAACAATTGAAGATTATTTAAAATTCATTCCAATGAAATAATAGTAATAAAAAGTCGTAGCTAAGAGCTACGGCTTTTTATATACTAGGAAACTGACAGTTTCCTAGTATATAAAAAAATTTGATTAAAGCTTAATGCCTATGAACAAATCCACTTCACTGAAGATGGTGTAATGGGTTATAGATGTGACGAAGTCACTTTAATCAAGAAAAAAAGAATAAGTTTGTAGAATTTAGTTGACAATAATATAGTAAAAAGATAAAATAAGAAAAAGTTTTTATGAAAGAGGTTAGGGTAAGTATGAACAAAAGAAAATTAGTATATGTTCCAGTAGGGGTTGTAATGTTATTATGCTTAGGGACAGTGTACTCTTGGAGCGTATTTAGAACGCCATTAGAACAATTATTTAATATTGATGCAACACAAAGTGGGTTACCCTATATGTTTTTCTTAGCATTTTATGCTCTATTAATGCCTATAACAGGAGGGTTTATAGAGAAGTATGGACCTAAAATAATCGTTCTAGTAGGTGGTTTGTTTGTAGGTTTAGGTTGGGTAATTGCAGGTTTTACAACCAATATATACATATTTACCTTAGCGTATGGTATTCTTGGAGGTAGTGGTGTAGGAATCGTTTATGGGGTTCCTTTGAGCGTTGTTACCAAATGGTTTCCTGAGAAAAAAGGCTTCCTTGTAGGTATTATTTTACTCGGTTTTGGTTTATCTCCGTTTATAACGGCACCATTAGCATTACATCTTATAGAAGTTTATGGCGTTATGAATGCATTTAAAATATTAGGATTAGCATTTTTAATTATTGTACCTCTCCTTGGTTTGTTTTTAGAATTTCCTCCTAAGGCGGAGATGACAAAGACAACAGTTATCAAAAGAGGAGAAATTCTTATAGAATTAATTAAAAGTAAAAACTTTATAGGATTATGTATTTGTTTTATGTTTGGAACATTGGTAGGGCTGATGATGATTGGGATTACTAGTCCAGTTGGAAGGGAAATCATAAATTTATCTCCTGAAAGAAGTGCCATGTTTGTATCAATTTTTTCTATATTTAACGGCATTGGAAGACCTCTTTTTGGATCACTAACTGATAAATATGGACCTAAGAAAGCAGCCATTACGTCATATACACTTATTATGATAGCTTCTATATTAATGATATTTGCAACAGAAGGTTCAATTGTAATTTTTGTTATTGCATTTTCATTATATTTTATGAATTTAGGAGGTTGGTTAGCAATAGCACCAACATCTACAGCTATATACTTTGGACAAACTAATTATAGTCAAAATTATGGTTATGTATTTACATTTTATGGTATTGGAGCTGTAATAGGAACTTTATTGTCTGGTGAGATAAGAAGTATTTTTGGGACCTATAGTTATGTTTTTCCTATTATAGTAGTGGTAGCTCTTTTAGGAATTATAACTTCCCTAATTTTTTTCAAAGATGAAAAAGACACTATAATAGTGGAATAGTATCAAAAAAAAACTATAGCTTTTTGGAGCTATAGTTTTTTTATATTATTTTGGAGTCCTACTATAATCACCTCTATAAAAGTTAAAATAAATGCAGAGGCATTATTGAGATAAATTTTTAATAATAGGCCTTATCTATGAATATAACTGTATAAATAGAAGATAGAGTTGGCTAAATATAAGCACATTTCACTTGGAAAAATCATATTTATAAATTAGAGTAGAAAAGGAGTGTGTAATGTGGTGCATAAAAAATATGATAAAAATTATTACGATTACTATTATTATCAAAAAGATCTAGATGAGAAAAGATATCCAGTTTATTATATGAGCAATTATGATTATGAAAATAGTGATACAGATAGAGATAATGATCTTCTTGAACCAAGAGATCCATTATCTCCACCACCAATACATGAAAGACCATTAGATGAGCCGAATCAAAGACTAATGAACCAAAGACCTATAGGACAACAACCACCAATGGGGAGTCCTCAGATAGATCAACCACCAATTGGTAGACCACAGGTAGGCCAGCCTCAAGTAGATCAACCTCCAGTAGGTCAACCACCTTTTGCACAACCACCAGTGGATGAACCAATAATATTACAGCCACCGGTAAACGGAGTGCCAGGAGTACAGCCAGGAGTGCAACCACCAGTAAATGGCGTGCCAGGAGTACAGCCAGGAGTGCAACCACCAGTAAATGGCGTGCCAGGAGTACAGCCAGGGGTGCAACCACCAGTAAATGGCGTACCAGGAGTACAGCCAGGAGTGCAACCGCCAGTAAATGGCGTACCAGGAGTACAGCCAGGGGTGCAACCACCAGTAAATGGCGTACCAGGAGTACAGCCAGGAGTGCAACCACCGGTAAATGGAAGACCTGGCGTATTTCCACCTATTGATCTAACGCCGCCAGACCCACGACAGATTGATCAACCACCTATCAATATAGCTCCAGAGATGAGACCTGGATATCCTACACCAATTCGACCCATTTATAATCATATGGAAGACGAATTCTTTTATAGAGAAGATGATTATTATATGATGGACGATGAAAGATTTGATAATCCAATGAACCAACCACCTATGATTACCCCAAATATGGAAATGAGACAGTATAGAACATTAGATGAAGCATTAGATTTAATGAGAGAAGCCATATTGTTAGAAAGAGATAAAGAGCTTTTATATAATTTCTTATTAAGAGAATCCCCAGATGAAGCACAAAGAGATCTTATTCTAGATATTAGAAATGATGAAATTAAGCATATAGAGATGTTTAAAAGTATTTATTCAGAATTTACAGGTGAAACTATTGAAGTGCCAGAAGTGTTGGATTTCGTAGAACCTTTAACCTTCCTTGAAGGCATACAAATTGCTTTACTAGATGAATTAGAATCTTTAGAACAATATCGTGATATTAGAGCAGGCTTAGATGATAGATATCATAGGGATATTTTATTTGAGATAATTACAGATGAACTAGAGCATGCTGATAAATTAAATTATTTAATTATTTTAAATAGATAGAATTAAAAAAATCCCTTTAATTAGGGATTTTTTTTGTGTATTTTTTTATATACGTTTCTTTGTTAGATACAATTTCTTGTAACGCATTAATAAGTGTATCAACTTCCGTAATAGTATTATAGAATCCAAAGCTGATTCGCACTAAACCAGGATGTGGACTATTGGGATACCTTATACTATACATAAGTTGTTCAGGTGGAATTGCTAAAAGTTTTTGAACATAGGGTTGAGCACAAAAACAACCACTTCTTACGGCAATGCCTGCCTCATTAGAAAGGGCTTCTGCCACAATATTGTGATGAACATTGTTTATATTAAAAGGAATTATACCAACACGATGAAAGCTACTATCTTGATTCCCGTAGAGAGTTACTTCAGGAATTTCTTTTAACCGTATTAATGTATAATTGGTTAGGCTTTTTTCATGTTGAAGTATTTTTGAAAGTGACATCCTTTGTAATGTTTTTATGGCAGCTTCTAGGGCAATTACTCCCATTATGTTTGGACTACCTGCTTCTTCTTTGTTAGGAGGATCATCCCATACGACGGTATTTTTCGTTACAACTTTTACAGTGCCGCCACCTACAATTTCTGGGACACCAATTTTGAAAAATGACTTTGGTCCTATAAGCACGCCAGTACCAAAGGGGGCATACATTTTATGAGCAGAAAAAACTAAGAAATCAATATGTTCTAAAGGATTATCTTTTCGTATATTTATAGGCATATGCGGTACCAGTTGAGCACCATCGACTGCAAGTTTTGCGCCGTATTTATGAACAATCTTTGCTATGTCATAAATGGGATTAATATAGCCAGTCACATTAGATGCCCCTGTAACGGTAACTAATTTCACTCTGCCGTTATATCTAAGTAATTTACATTCAAGATCATCAATATCTAGTGCCCCATTTTCATCAGTTTCAATAAAATCCGTTAAGTATTTATTTCTCCAAGGTAGATCATTTGAATGATGTTCCATGGAAGAAGATAAGACAACGCCAGTACCTATTGTTTCAAACAAACGAAATGATAATTTGTTTATAGCTTCAGTTGCATTTTTTACAAATATAACAGTATCATCTAGTAAATTGGCACCAACAAAAGCTGCTATAGTTTCTCGGGCACTATCATAAACTGATGAAGACAATTTTGATTTAAAGCCTGTACCTCTGTGTATGGAAGAGTACCAAGGTGAAAAATTGTTAATAGCGTCTAGTACAGGTTTTATGGGAGGGGTAGTAGCAGCATTATCAAAATTAATGCTTTGAGTATATCCCCCATTTTCAATAGGCACTTTAGTATCGATACCTATAATAATATCACGAAAATTATCAAAACTTTTCATTTGCTTACCACCATAATGTTTTTATATATTATATGAGAGGACAAATATACTTTGAAAGTTGTTCAATAAATAATTCCGTTGCAGATGGAAACAATTAATGGTAAGATAAAAAAGTAAATTATGTAAGTAAGAATGGTTATTATATAATAGAATTTTAGACATTATAAAACATAAAAGGAGGCATAGAATGAAGAAACTATTAGTTATAATCTTGGTAATAATCCTTACAGGTTGTACCTCAAGCAATTTAACGGAAAATGCATATGTTGAGATAGGTGAAACCATTGCTCAATTGCTTAATAAACATAATGGAAATGAAATGATAAATATAAATAATACCATTAATGACCAGTTAAGTAGTGAAGATATAGTTCATATCAGTTCCAATAATGAAGTAGTAGATAATCTAGTTGACAATTATATTAATGAAACAAATATAAAAATAGACTATTTAGGAATGAATAAGCTAGAAAGGCTTAAAGAACAAACAGAGTATGATATCTATTTATACTTAGATGCTTTTAATGATATGTACCTAATTTCTATTGAATTAAACATACAGAATCTTCAACAACACTCTATACTTATTAATGAGTACTTTAGATCATCAAGTGTTAAATTACTTATAGATAATAACTATCTTTATACGCCAATGCAAACTTTACTTCATTCGGATTTTACAAGTAGTCAAAAAGTATTAGATGGAAATGATGAAGTAAATGGATTTGTAGTTTTTCACGTTCCTAAAGAGGTTATTGATGGGAGTGGAAATATTCAATTATTATTAACAGATGATGAAAATGTAAAATATTTTGATGTGAATTAAATAAGACCCGTATGCACTTTAAGTGCTACGGGTCGTTCTTGAATTTGGCAATTATCTATAAATAAAACTAACTAAAGCACAAGAATTAACTTGCAAAGTGTCACTTTACTTTAAAATACTTTTCGGTGATCACAATAGAATTGAACATCATCTAAAGCTTCACCAAATCTTTGGAAATGGATAACTTCTCGTTGATGTAAGAATCTAAGAGGTTCAATTACATCTATATCGTCTGTTAAATTAATAAGACGTTCATAAGCTGCTCTCGCTTTTTGTTCTGCAGCCATATCTTCGTGTAAATCAGCTATAGGATCTCCAACAGCTTGGAAATATGCTGCAGTAAAAGGGTTTCCTGCAGGGTCAGCAGGGTAAACGGCTTCCCCGCGAACAGCGTAATAATCACCTAAGCCAGCTTTAGCCATTTCGTCTGGTGTTGCATCTTGAATTAATTGATATACCATTGTTGAAATCATTTCAACATGTGCCAATTCTTCAGTACCAATATCCGTAAGCAATGCTTTAGCTTTATCTGTTGGCATAGTATACCTTTGAGTTAAGTATCTAAGAGCAGCTGCTAATTCCCCGTCAGGACCACCATACTGAGTCAATATATAATTCGCCATTCGTAGATCCTTTTTCTTTATATTAACAGGAAACTCTAGTTTTTTTTCATAAATCCACATATCATAACCTCCACATTTATTTAACTAACACTTGTTTTCCCAAGGCCAAGGTCCGTCTACCCATGCAAAAGGAAATTGACTTGGGCTTTCAGCGAAATTCGTTAAAGGACCATAATGCATTTCATACATTCTTTTCTTTTTATTTAATTCTTTGCTAATCATATTGTAATCCATTAAAGCTCTTTCGCAATCTGGATGAGTATCTAGATAGAGATTTAACTCAATCCCAGCGAATTCTAACTCTTGGATTTCTCTTAATAATAAATGCTTATTCATTTACAGTTAACCTCCATTATCTTCTAATTTTCTTAGGATGAGGAACATAAGGTTCATAAAGGTTCGGCCAGATACTTCCCCGTTTAAAACCTTCTTTTAATGGCACAAGACCTACATAAGGTTGAACTTTAACAAAAGCTTTGGCTAATGGAAGATCAGGAATTGGTTTCCCACAAGTTTCTTCAATACATTTAGTTGGATAATGTCTCATACAAAATCTCCTTATCGCTTTTTATTAATAAAATATGCAAGTAAATAAAGAATGTGTTTGTCTTGAAAATAAAGCACTATTTATATTAAATAACATATTTATAAATAAGGAGTGAAATGTGGGAGTGTAATGAATGAAAGACATTAATAATGTGTTAAATTATCATAAAAAGAAGCTTAAAGAATATGAAAAATTAATTGGTTTAGATTTGGAAATGCATTCTTATATTGAGTTTTTTCAAAAATATAAGTACCATCTACAAGAATATGACGAGTGTAAATACATTTTAGAACTTAATAATAAAAATATAAAAAAGTGTGATCTTCCAATAAGGAGCATTGTTGAAGATATAGATTTGGATTTAGATATCAATTGGGACATTTATGATGTTAATTTAGATGAATTGTATAGTGTTAAAAGTAAAAATGTACACCCCTATTTAATTAATCCGAGATTTTGGGTGTCAGGGAGAGCAACTAAATTCTATGAACCAAATGCACCAGTCTTAGTAATTCAAGAGGGTGATTATGCAAAAGCCTATCCATTACAAATATTGTTATGGCATGGGGCAGTTAATGATATTTTTAAAGATAAACCTATTTTAATTACCTATAGTCCACTAAGTAATACTTCTAATGTATATAGTAGAGAAGTGGGAGAAAACACGTATACATTTGATACTTCAGGGATACTTAAACATGCAAGTGAAATACTATATGACTTTGAAACGAAAAGTTTATGGGAGGCATTTACAGGCAAGGCCATTGTTGGTGAAATGACAACATCTTCTCTTAATTCCATTTCAAGTAGTATCGTCCCGTTAAATGTGTACCTTAAGGCTTATTCACAAGGACTTGTTTTAGGTACGGACACGGGCTATATTAGAAGATATTCAGAAAATCCTTATGCAGGGTATGATACTAGAAGAGAGCCCTTCTTTTATATTGGTGAAATTGATAAAAGGTTTCCAGCTATGGAAAGAGTTGTAGGGGTTCAAATAGGAGATGTTTATAAGGCGTACCCTTATTCTGTTTTGAGTGAAGAAAGAGTTGTAGAAGATATTATTAATGGGGTAGAGTTAGTTGTCTTTTATAAAATAGGTATGGTATCTAATCTGGATACTGCCAACATTGAAGAGGGAAGAGAGATAGGTTATACAGGTGTATTTAGCCCATACTTAAAAGGAGAAAAACTTGATTTTATACCAATTAATAATGAAATTTATGATAGACAAACTAATAGTAGATGGAACTTGTTAGGTGTTGCAATAGAAGGTCCATTACAAGGAGAAAGACTAGAAATAATTGAATCAATGAATCCTTTCTGGTTTGCCTGGGCTGCATATTATCCAGATACATTGATCTACGAATAAAGGCATTATAGATGTAAAAAATCTTTTGTTATTTTGGTAAAGACGGCTATTGGACCATATAGCTGTTAGAATCAGAATAACAAAAGATTGAATTATGTAAAGGAATTACTAAAAAATTATTTATTTAAGATTAATTTGACTTGATCAGGGGTACATTTTAATGATAGACTTTTATGTTTTCCATAAGATTCACCATCTGTATGGACAGCAGTTGGTTTACTCATTTTTATGGTTGCATTATGCCCTTGAAAAACTTTAACACCTTTTAAATTAACATGTTTTCCTAAAAAAATTAAGGGGAATAAAGTAAGGATTTTTAGTTTGGGTATATCATAGACAACACATAAATCAATTTTTTGATCAAATGGATTAGCATCTGGACATATTTTCATTCCACCACCTTCATAAGGGTGGATAGTAAAAGCAACGAAGTATAATCTATTAAACAAATAAGTCTTATCATCTATAGTTACTGTAGCATCCATTGGTTTATAGAAAAAAAGTTCTTTTAATAAAATAAAAACATAGATAAGTTTCCCTAATTTTATTCTATTAAGGAATTTTTTTAGTTTTGATTTTAATGCTTTTTGAGAAATTACAGCATCAAATCCAAAACCACCATTGCTGCAAAACTTAGTACTACCATTATCTGTAACAACGACACCATTATCAACAGGACGTATATAATGAGCATTATTTAACACAACATCAAGTGCGTCTAGTGGTTTAAGAGGTAAACCATAACCTCTTGCAAAATCATTACAAGATCCAGTTGGGATGTATCCAAGGGTTACTGTATCAGGATTTTCAATACCATTAATCACTTCGTTAGTAGTACCATCACCACCTAATATAATAATAGTCGTTTTTTTATTATCTTTTGTAAGTTCTCTTGCAATCTGGGAAGCATGTTTTGGTCGTTTTGTAAAATGCACCATATACTTAACATTTCTATTAATTAATTCACCTTCAAGTTTTTTCCATATTTTTAAGCCGTTGCCACTTTGAGAGTTAGGATTAACAATAAAATTGTACATAGAACACCTCCTTATGATAGGTATAGTTTATCATGATTAAATCTATATAGCTATTTATTTTCAGGTGAGAATAAATAATGTATAATAAAAGATGATTGGGAAAATTCTAATGAAATTTTAATCTTTATTTAAATTTAAATTAAGGATTGGTAGATATAATGAACATATAAATTAAATTGAAAGGGCGGGTTCATATGAACACAATAGAAAAAATCGAATACTTAAGAGGTAAAGCAGATATAAATTACGAGGAGGCTAGAATAATACTAGAAAAACACAATGACGATGTGGTAAAAGCATTATGTGAACTAGAAAAAAGAGGTCTGGTATATAATACAAAAAAAAGTCAAAGTAAAAACAATAATAACAGCCAAGAAAAAAGCAAAACAAATGACACAAATCAAAAAGATGAAAAATCATTTGGAGACAGCCTTAAGGAATTATTTAGAAAAGGCAATGAGAACCGTTTGGTTGTAAAAAGAAATAATGACATTATTGCAAATATATCCATTAATTATACTTTGTTCTTTATTATATTTGCCCCTCACTTAGCTGTATTTACTTTAGTATTAACATTGATATTAGGGTATAAAATTAGATTTAAAAAAGAAAAAAGCCATTCAGATATAAAAGTAAATGAATTTGTAGAAAAAGCTGCATCTAATGTAAAAGAATCTGTTAAAAGCTTTGTAGAAGAGTTTGATAAAGAGGATGAAATTGTTGATGTTTATGATGATGAGTACGGCGAGATAATTATAGAGGACTAATAGGACAACTAAGGTTGTCCTTTCTTCTATTTTAAAAGTTTGACGAAGTCACACTATTCTTATAAAATTAGAATATATAAATAAAAAGGGAGAGGGTAATATTGGCAAAAATACTTGTGGTTGAAGATGAAAATAAAATTGCCAGATTTCTTGAATTAGAGTTAAAATACGAAGGATATGAAGTAGATATTGCAAATGATGGTAGAACAGGTCTTAATAAAGCTCTAGAAAACACAAGTGATTTAATTGTATTGGATTTAATGTTACCTGAATTAAGTGGTATAGAGGTGTGCAGAAGAATACGTCAAAGTTCAAATGTTCCTATAATTATGTTAACAGCCAAAGATGATGTTTCTGATAAAGTGATGGGATTAGATATGGGCGCTGATGATTATATGACAAAACCCTTTGCCATAGAAGAGTTGCTAGCTAGAATAAGAGTTGCCCTAGGTAGGAAAAAGGGTAAAAACAACAATACGAATACATCCACAGACATTATAGAATCAGGATTACTAAAATTAGACATTACATCATACAGTGTAACCTATAATAATGAAGACATTGCATTAACTAAGAAAGAATTTGAACTCTTAGAGTATTTAATGAGAAATGATAATATTGTTCTTACAAGAGATAAATTACTAGATAAAGTGTGGGGATATGAGTATATGGGAGATACAAATATTATTGATGTGTATATAAGATATCTTCGTAGTAAAATTGATCAAAAATATAATGTGAAATACATTCATACTGTTAGAGGAGTGGGGTATCTATTTAAATATGAGAAATGACAATAAAACCAAATCTCCAAAAAATGATGATACTAATGCTTTTACAGGAACAATACAAAGAGTATTTAACAATATCAGTTCAGCTGTTAGTGGCATAGTAAATGGATTTATTAGTAACTTAAGGTTTTCCATAAGTCTTAGAATCTCACTAATATATATAAGGTTATTATTATTTTCATTGATATTTATAATCTTTTTATATTGCATTGGTTTTTTAGTTATTATGGTCCCTATTATTCATAGAGAAGATCAAGTGTTATACTCAGAAATTGCAATGGGAATCTCTAGAGAAGAAGATATAGACAATGTTGTTATGCCATTAAGAAATGTAACAAAAAAAGAGATTGTCATATTTACACAAAACAACTTAATATACACAACTGTTGAAGATGAAAAATTGTATACTGTGAATAGATTGCATTTTGATAGAACCAGTAGAACCCTTTATTACTTGAATGCCATAAATGAAGATGACATACAAATAACAATTATTCATTCCCTAAATAAATATTTGTCCATATTGTCTAATATCATTAAAGTTATTTTAATAATTGAACTCTTAAGGATCTTTAGTATTATAAAAAAAGGAAGAAAAATCAATAAGAAAGTATTAAAACCCATAATGGAAATGACTGAAATAGCACAAAGAATCTCTGTTCAGAATTTAAGTCATCGAATAAATGTAGCAGGTACAAAGAATGAATTAAAAGATTTGGCTAAGACCATTAATGATATGATGGATAGAATAGAAACATCTTATAATAATCAAAAACAATTTGTATCTGATGCTTCTCACGAGTTAAGAACCCCTATAGCTGTAATTCAAGGGTATGCCAATTTGCTCAATCGATGGGGAAAAGAAGATAAAGAAGTTCTAAATGAGTCAATTATAGCAATTAAGAATGAATCAAATAATATGCAGGAATTGGTCGAGAAATTATTGTATTTAGCAAGACATGATAAAAAAACATTAAAGCTGGAAAAAGAATTATTTGAGTTGAAAGACCTACTTAATGAAATGATTAGAGAAACAAAAATGATTGCAAAGTCCCATATCATTGAAAGTGAAATAAATTGTAGTCCTATTATATATGGTGACAAACAATCGATTAAGCAAGGCATAAGAATATTTATTGATAATGCACTAAAATACACTGAACCAGGTGGAAAAATAACCATAAAATGTGAAACAGAAAATGATGGATGTTTGGTGAGTATTATAGACACAGGTATAGGTATTTCTAAGAAAGATTTAAATAAAATATTTAGTCGTTTTTATAGAGCAGACGAATCTAGAAATAACAATAAAAATGGCCATGGACTAGGTTTATCTATTGCTAAATTAATTGTATTGGCACATAACGGAAAGATAAAAGTTAAGTCGAAATTAGGAGAAGGTTCAGTTTTTACTATATATTTTGATGTAGAAAATGGGACTAATTAGTCATGACAATACATTGACATTATTTTACAACAGTTATATAATAAAAGTAATTTTCTATAAAAATGGTCGAAAAAATTAAAAAAATCTATCTGTTTAATACTTTCTTGTGCTTGTAGGAGGCTTACGATGAATATTTCTAATGGTAATAGAAGTGAGTACATTAATATTAATTTTGAGAATTATATAGAGGGTCTCATAATTATAGATGATAAATATACAATATTAAGTTGTAATAGTGAGGCATATAAATTATTAGAATATGATAATAAGGAAACTCTAATAGGTGAAAACATCTCTAAATTTTCAAAAATAGATGCTAAAATATTAGAAATTATTGATAAGTTTAAAATAGAAAAGCAAGAAATATCAAGAAAAAGATGGGAATTCATTAAACGAGATGGAAATATATTAAATAATGAATTGGTATTAATAAGAAACAAAAAAGATACGATTATTTTAATTAAAAAGCTTAATAGTGATTTAGAAATATCAGATGTATTCACCCAGGACAAGTTAAAAGAATATGCACACAAAGATTTATTAACAAGTTTATACAATCGTACTTTTTTTATGAAAGAAATAAAGGATCAAATAAATAAAGCAAAAAGCCTTAATAAGAATATCGCAATACTTTATTTTGATATAGACAACTTTAAAACCATTAATGATACAATGGGCCATGAGATTGGGGATATCGTATTAAAAATGTTTGCTGATGAGCTGAAAAAATTATCTACCGTTAATGATATTGTGGCTAGATTAGGGGGAGATGAATTTGCATGGTTGATCACAGATGTTAAGGAAGAATCAGAAATTATTCATTTTACAAATCTCATTAAGGATAAGTTTAAAAACCCTGTAAACATTTATGGCAATGAATTTTACATTACTAGCTCTATAGGTATATCCTTATTCCCAGAAGATACAACTGAGGCAGAAGAATTAATGTTGAATGCCGATATAGCAATGTATCAAGCAAAAAAAGAAAAAGAGAAAAAAGTCATTAGGTTTATTAGAAGTATGAAGGAAGATTTAGATGAGCAATTTAAATTATCTACGCATTTAAGAAAAGCTATTGAAAAAGATGAGTTATCTGTTTACTATCAACCTATAGTAAATATAAACACGGGAGAACTAATCAGCGCAGAAGCATTATTAAGATGGAAGCATTCAATGTATGGAAATATTCCTCCTTCAAAGTTTATCCCTATTGCGGAAGCAAATGGATTAATAAAAGAGATTGGAGATTGGGTATTAATACAAGTATGTAAACAAAACAAAAAGTGGCAAGAGGAAGGGTATAAAAAAATACCTATTGCTGTGAATATTTCTGTAAAACAACTAGAAGAAGAAAATTTTGCAGACAAAGTTCTAGGGATTCTAAAGAATGAACAATTAGACCCAGAATACATAGAATTAGAAATTACAGAAAGTATTTCAATGAGTAACTTAGATAGAGTAATAGAAACATTACAAAGATTTAGGGAGAATAACATAAAAATATCTATGGATGATTTTGGTACTGGGTATTCTTCTTTAGGTAAGTTAAAAAAATTAGCCATTAATAAACTTAAAATTGACCGATCCTTTATAAATGATTTAAATGGGCAAGAAACTGAACTAGTAACAGCTATTATAGCAATGGCCAATAGTTTGGGACTTAATATTATTGCTGAAGGTATAGAAACAAATGAGCAATTAAATTTCCTTCAAAATAAAAATTGTTTATTTGGTCAAGGATATCTTTTTAGTAGACCATTAGAAAAAGTTTCCTTCGAAACATTTATGAAAAATGGATAAGAGTAATACATATGAATAATATTTGAAAGAAAATCTAGGAGAAATATCTCATAGATTTTTTTTGATGATAGAAAAGAGTTATTTGAGCAACTACTATCAAAAGAAAACAGCAAAATTTGCATATAAAATTAAAATGAACAAATAATAAGTAGATTTTGCTAGTATAATTATTTATAATAATAGTATGTTTTATATCTGGTTAGGACGTGATGATTATTAGCGATTTAAGTAAAAGTGAAAAAGAAAGTTCATTAGAAAAAGAGGAAGAAGTATCATTGGTGGAACAATTTGTATTTTATTTACCCTTGGCGGCAACGGGTTTTTTAATGCTACTAACCCATACATTGTATAATGCTGGGCTAATGAGATTACCTGAGCCTGAATATTATGCTGCAGCATTTGCAGTAGCAAAGGGTTTAAATAATATGTTTATGGGTCCAATTAATATGATTAAACAAACGGTAATTGCTCTAGTGGATAATAAAGAAAATTATTATATAGTAAGAAAATTTATTGTTATAATGTCAATAATAGCTTCTATAGCGTACCTTATATTTGCAACAACAAGTTTAGCACCTTGGACTTTTAAGAATTTAATGGAAGTGGATGATGATTTAGTTGCAACTTCTGTTACCATACTTAAGGTAGTTATGTTATCGTCAATAACCATTACGTTTAGAGATTTTTTTCAAGCCATAGCAATAAAGTTTAAAAAAACCTATCTAGTTCCATTAGCTACAGCATTAAGAATCATTTATGTATTATTGATTATTATATATGTGGATCAAATAACTTTTGTGTCAGCTGCGATTATTGCAGGAGGAATGCACTTAGGTGCAACTATAATCGAAGCCTTAGTAATGTTTCTTGGAACGAAACTAAGTTTGAAAAATATACCTAAGCAATTAGAAAAGTTAGAAGCAGAAACAGGATCCTATGATGCCAAAGTAATTAATACAAGATACATCCTTGCTTTTTTTCTACCATTAGCCATTACTTCTGTTTTAAAGATGACAGCCCAACCTATTATAAATGTAGGGTTAGCAAGATCAATAAGACCAGAAATTGCTTTGGCAACTTATTTGGTTGCCTGGGGATTAGGAATGAATGTCCTTAGCCCATTAAACATGTTTCATCAAGTACCACTTAGATTTTTAAACAAAGATAATAGTAAGAATTATAAATCTGTTAAGAAATTTGCCATTATTACAGGAGTACTATTAACAGTTATTATGATTGTAATGTCCTTTACCAATATTGGATACTATATATTGAGACATTGGATTAACGCTACAGAAGAAGTAACTATTCTATCAATGGATGTTCTAAAAGTTATGTGTTTAATTCCAGCCATTAGGGTAGGTAGAGAGTTTTATTGGGGCTTATTTATGAACAATCATATGACAAAGTATATAAGAACTGCCAAAATGATTTCTTTAATATCGCTGTTTTTAGCCATATTTGTCACATCTTTAATGAATTTATACAATGTAGCCTTAATCGGTGTTATTGCTATGATAGCATCAGAGGCAACAGAATTTTTATATTTAATATACACTTATCACCACGAAAAAGTGTAATGAAAAGACCTGCATTTAACTTAGTGTAAATGTAGGTCTTTTTTCTGTATAGGGAACAACTAATAATTTAACATACGAGGAAAGTTCTACTTCCTATACAGTAGACTTCAGATAAGAAATTAGCAAATGTTTTTAGAGTGAGAAGTCACTTTCTTCTATATTTAGACAATTCTCCTTTTCTAAAACAAGGGAAGTAATTCCTTCCCATCTTATATTTTCATAATAAATTGATACAATCCTGCATAAAAATTAAATATAAACTAGAAGATTATAAAGCTTTATATATTACAAACTATTTGCGTATTAAGTTGAATAATAGCATATTAACGAAGCCTATGCCCCTTGCTTCGCAAGAGGCACAAACTTTGTTGGAAGTATTAATTTTAATCCTTGTGAGCAAGTTTAAAATTAATACTTTCATATAAATGAGGGGACTGATATATTTTTGGATGAAAACAATAAAATTGAAAAAACTGAATTTGTACCTGTAAACTGTAGAGAAGCCATTGTATCAAATGAATTTGCAGACTTTATTGTTCAATATGAAGCAAATATAACAGATGCCCTAATTGCTTATAATGCACCTTGTTATCAAATAATTGATGAACGTTATGCTGTTTTACATACGCCATTAGGACCAATAGCACAAGACCCTGCATTAATAGACATTAGTGTGATTCCAAGACTATTTGGACCATATGGTGTTAGTAGTATTGATGATGCTGGCATACTTATGTTGCACAATCAACCTTACCTACCACTAAGGGGGAATGGTATAATTATTGGATTTGTAGATTCGGGAATTGATTATACCCATCCATCTTTTATATATGATAATAATACTTCTAAAATACTGTCCATTTGGGATCAGACTATACAAATAGGGTCACCACCTCTTAATTTTCAATATGGAACAGAGTACAGGATGGAAGAGATTAATTTAGCATTACAAAGTGAAAATCCATTAGAAGTAGTTCCTTCTGTGGACGAATTAGGTCATGGCACATTTCTTGCTGGCGTTGCAGCAGGTAGAAGTACAGGGGATGGTAGAATCATTGGAGCTGCACCAGATGCAGAAATTATAATGGTTAAATTAAAACCAGGAAAACAGTTTTTAAGAGACTTATACTTAGTGAATGAAGATGCTGTAGTTTATCAAGATAATGATATTATGATGGGTGTAAAATATTTAATGCAGCAAGCTGAGGCTCTCGATCGACCATTGGTAATATGCTTAGGGGTAGGTACAAATCAAGGAGCCCATGATGGCACTTCAATACTTGAGGAATATGTTAATGAGATTGCAAATAACTTTGGGTATGTGGTTGTAGTCCCTTCGGGCAACGAAGCAAATTTAAGACACCATGCACTAGGAGAATACCCAGTTGGAGTGCCCTATGAAGATATAGAAATAACAGTGGCTCCTGGTGAAAGAGGATTTAGTATTCAAGTATGGGCATATACGCCAGATATTTATTCAATAGCCATCCTATCACCTACAGGTGAGTTTGTTTCTAGATTACCCCCTAGGTTAGGAAGAAGGGATGAAATACAACTTGTTTTAGAAAGAACTGTCATCAATGTGGAAAATATTTTAGTGGAGCCGAGGACGGGAGATCAATTAATTTTAGTTAGATTCTTAGAACCAACAGAGGGTATGTGGACAATTAGGCTTTTTGGTGATGTTGTAGTTGTAGGGCGATACAATATTTGGTTAGAAAGAGAGGGGTGGATTAATCCAGCTACACAGTTTTTAAGATCTAATCCAAGTATAACGGTAACGACTCTTGGTACAGCTGAAAATCCTATAACAGTAGGTGCTTACAACCATTTTGATAATAGTTTGTTTATAGGTTCAGGAAGAGGTCCAACAAGAGATGGTAGATTAAAACCTGACATAGTAGCACCTGGGGTGAATGTATTAGGGCCTATGCCTAACAACCAGATAGGTATTATGACAGGTACTAGTGTTGCAGCAGCTCATGTTGCTGGTGGAGCAGCACTTTTACTAGAATGGGGTATTCTTCTAGGTAACAATCCAATGTTAAATACGACAACCGTCAAAAAAATGTTAGTTCGAGGAGCAATAAGAAGGCCTCAATTTGATTATCCTAATAATCAATGGGGTTATGGCACTTTAAATCTTATAAATACATTAGAAATACTTAGAGGATAGAAAGGGGCGTTTTAATGAATGATAAGGAGGGTGTAAATGCTACAGAAGCCATTCAAGTGAGTTGTAGAGAAGTAATTGTATCCAATGAATATGCAGATTTAATTGTTCAGTATGAAGGAAATATTGCTACAGCTATGTCAGCTTTAAATGGCATTTGTTATCAGATTATTGATGAACGATATGCGGTTATACATACATTTAGGAATATGATTACGGATATACCACAACAACTAGTAAGTGCAGTAGAGTTTCCGATGCAACCAAGGTTACTTGGGCCAACAGGTCTAGGCAGTATTGATGCTGCTGGGATATTAATATTTCATACACAACCTTATGTGCCCCTTAGAGGTAGAGGTGTGATTGTTGGATTTGTAGATTCTGGAATAGACTATACACATCCATCCTTCATTTATGAAGATAATACAACTAAAATATTATCCATATGGGATCAAAGTATTCAAGAAGGAGAGCCCCCTTTGAATTTTCAATATGGTACAGAATACACAGAAGA
This sequence comes from Natranaerovirga pectinivora, assembly GCF_004342165.1. NCBI lineage: Bacteria > Bacillati > Bacillota > Clostridia > Lachnospirales > Natranaerovirgaceae > Natranaerovirga > Natranaerovirga pectinivora. The sequence continues at coordinate 362,853 of NZ_SMAL01000002.1, forward strand.
CGATATTAATAATGCATTAGCAAGTGAGAATCCCTTTGAGATTGTGCCCTCCATTGATGAAACAGGTCATGGCACATTTTTAGCAGGTGTTGCAGCAGGGCGTTATGTAGATCAGATTGCTGGTGCTGCTCCAGATGCAGATATTATTATGGTTAAATTAAAGCCAGGAAAAAATTATATTAGAGAGATATATTTATTAAGAGATGACGCCATTACCTATCAAGATAATGATATTATGCTAGGTATAAATTATCTAATGCAAAAAGCAGCGATATATGGTAGACCATTGGTTATATGCGTCGGTTTGGGCAATAATCAAGGGGCTCATGATGGCACTTCTGTTTTGGAAGAATACTTGTCTAGAATTGCAAGAACAAGAGGGTATTCTGTGGTGGTATCAACAGGAAATGAAGCTAATTTGGCTCATCATTACTTAGGAAACTATCCACCAGGTGAACCCTTCCAAGATGTTGAAATTACTGTTGCAGGTAATGAAAGAGGATTAAATGTTCAAATTTGGGTTCAAACCCCTGATATTTATTCAGTAGGCATAATATCTCCAACAGGAGAAGTGATACCACGAATAGCACCTCGTTTAAGGGTTAGAGAAGAGTTTCAGTTATTATTAGAAAGATCAAGAGTATATATAGAGTATCAACGCATTGAGGAAAAATCAGGAGATCAGTTAATTCTACTTCGTTTTGATTTACCTACACAAGGTATTTGGACAATAAGAGTATATGGAGATGTGGTTGTTTCAGGACAGTATAATATGTGGATGGATAGAGAAGGGTGGATTCAGCCTGCTACTCAATTTTTAAGACCTAATTTCAATACAACTTTAACCTTACCAAGTACATCTAGGGAACCTATAAGTGTAGGGGCATATAATCATATGGATAATAGTGTTTATATTGGTTCAGGGCGAGGACCTACAAGAGATGGTAGATTAAAGCCTGATTTGGTAGCACCAGGGGTAAATGTATTAGGTCCACTACCAAACAATACCTACGGAACAATGACAGGTACAAGTGTGTCGGCAGCCCATGTTGCAGGAGCTTCTGCCCTGTTACTTGAATGGGGAATAGTACAAGGAAATGCCCCATTACTCAATACTAGGTTAATTAAAAAAATGCTTATGCGTGGCGCTACAAGAAGGCCGCCTGTGGTTTATCCAAATTTTGAGTGGGGATATGGTTCTTTAAATCTTATTAATTCCTTTAATATTTTAAGAGGGACAATTGATTAATAATGTGTAGGAGAAGTCTATGATTCGTAAAAATGTAAAAGATATACTAACAAAACAATTTCAAGAAATGCCTAATACCAATGAAGTTATGGTTTCAGAAGCCTATGCAGATATTCTAATTCCTTTTACAAAAGATTTAGAAGAAAGATTGGGGATATATGAAGCAAGGCATTATCAATTTATTACAGATAAGTATGTATTAGTGCATATCCCTTTAGATAGATATTATGAAATACTATTTAGGTTTCAAGAAATAGATATTAATGTTATTCCTAGTGTACTAGGACCTTACAGCATAGATGCCTTGGATGCATCAGGGGTATTGCCTTTTCATACCCATCCTTTTGTGCCTTTAAGAGGAAGTGGCGTATTAATTGGCTTTGTAGATTCAGGTATCGACTATACCCATCCCACCTTTCTATATGAAGACAATACAACGAAGATTGTATCCATTTGGGATCAAACTATTGAAGGCAATCCACCACAAAATTTTATATATGGAACAGAGTATACGGAAGAAGAAATAAATAGGGCACTAGAAAGTGAAAATCCATATGATATTGTCCCATCAAGAGATGATACTGGACATGGGACATTTCTTGCAGGAATTGCTGCAGGCAGATATGTTATTGAAGAAGGGTTTGCAGGAGCTGCTCCAGATGCAGAAATTCTTATGGTCAAAGTAAAAGAAGCCAAAGCATACTTAAAAAGAGATTATTTAATAAGAGAGGATGCCATTGTTTATGCCAATACAGATGTCATATTGGGTATAAAGTATTTACTTAACAAAGCAGTAGCCTTAAGGCGTCCTATTGTTATTTGTATAGGACTTGGCACTAATATTGGAGGACACGATGGAACGGCTATTATAGAAGAAATAATCGCTGAAGTTGGAGATGTGGTTGGCGTAGCAATAATTGTTTGTGCAGGAAATGAAGCCAATTTAGGCCATCATTATCTAGGTGTATATCCCCAAGGTCAGAGATTTCAAGACGTGGATATAAGAATTGCACCTAATGAAAAGGGGATTACATTTAGACTATGGGCAAGTGCCCCTGATATATATTCAGTTGGTATCCTATCTCCTATGGGAGAATTTATTAGTAGATTATCACCAAGAATTGGTCAACGAGAAGAAATAAAATTATTATTAGAGCGATCTAGGGTATATGTAGAATACCAACTTATGGATAAAAGAACAGGGGATCAAATGATTGTATTTAGAATTGAAGAGCCAACGCCAGGAATATGGACTTTAAGAGTTTATGGTGATCTAGTTGTTTCTGGTAATTATAATATTTGGCTACCTAGAGAAGGTTGGTCAGATCCAGCCACTCAATTTTTATTGCCTAGTCCTAGTATGACAGTCACCATACCAGGGACCAATACTATTCCTATTACTGTTGGGGCATACAATCACTTAGATGATAGTTTGTATATTTCTTCAGGAAGAGGACCGACAAGGAATTTAATGATTAAACCAGACTTGGTAGCCCCAGGGGTTAATATTAGAGGACCTATACCTAATAATACTTATGGTACTAGAACAGGCACTAGTATTTCAACTGCTCAAGTTGCAGGTGCTGCAGCCATATTATTTGAATGGGGTATTGTAGAGGGTAGACTTCCGCAAATGGATACAAGAATTATTAGAAAACTACTTATAAGAGGTGCTACAAGAAGAGTGGGCATATCTTATCCAAATAACGAGTGGGGGTTTGGGGCATTAAATCTTTTAAATTCATATGAGTTATTAAGAGGGACATTTTAAAAGGAGAAAAGTTTTTAGTGACAATAAAAACTTTTCTCCTTACTATTTGTATAGTGACAAATTGATATGACAATACCCATTTGGGTTTTTTCTTAGATATTGTTGATGGTATTCTTCTGCAATAAAGAAATTCTCCAGTGGTTTAATTTCAGTAACAATTGGTTTAGTGTATTTTTTCTGTTCTAATGATAAAGATATTTTAATGGTAGCAAGATCATCTTCATCAACATAATAAATACCAGTTCTATATTGTTCACCCATATCAGGACCTTGTTGATTCAGTAAAGTAGGGTCAATGATTTTCCAATACGCCTCTATGAGTTGTTGTAAAGAAAGAATTTTTTCATTGTACTCAATATAAACAGCTTCTACAAACTTGGTCTGTCCTGTTAGAACATCTTCATAAGTTGGATTTTTGGTGATGCCATTGGCATAAACTGCCTTAGTGTGCGTTACACCAGGAATTAAGTTTAAATAGGCTTCCACACCCCAAAAACATCCCCCTGCTAAAACGATTTCTTTCATTTTTTGTTCTCCTCTCAAATGAGTAATAATTATATTTTACTCAATATATAAAAATTTATCAATAACTCAAAGGTACCATATTACTATTGACAGTTTACATAATAAAACATACAATTATAGATTGAGTGGGAGGGGAAGAGCATTAATCCACTTTATATTGAAAGGAAAAGAAATATGAAAACAATAAAAATTAAATTAATAGTATCCATTATGTTGCTATCGGTAACCATTATTTCCTCTATAGGTTTTTTTACTTATAGAAAATCATCTGAAGAAATAGAAGATATTTTAAAAAACAATACAAGTCAATATATTTTTCAAATTGAAAATGCTATTGATAATTTTCTAGCTATATATGAACAAGGATTGGATTTTGTCTCTAGAGACCCGTATATCCAAGGGTTTTATCATAATCAAGAACTATCAGAAAATGTCAGTGCTGCTTTTAATAATTTTGTAAAAACCTATCCTAGTGTTAATTATATTTATTTTGGCTCTAGGGATAAGGATATGTTTATTCGACCATTTATCGATGTAGGAAATGATTATGACCCTACAATTAGACCTTGGTACGAAGATGCAGTTGCTGAGAATAGAATTATTTGGACGGACCCCTATTTTGATCCAGTAAATAATGAAATGACCATCTCTGTGGCTAAACCAATATATAACAATAACAGTCTAACAGGTGTTTTGTCTTTAGATTTAGATATGGATTATATCATTCAAATGATAGATGGAATTCAAGTAGGACAAGAAGGTTATGTTTTTGTTGTAGATAAAGAAGGAAAGACATTATTACATAACAATAGAGATGTTATAGGAGAGCCTATTCCTATTGCTGAATTATTTGATGCTGTAACATCAAAGCATGAAGGTATAGTAGAGTATAATTACAACAATAGTGATAGAATTGGGGTTTTTACCACTAATGATAGGTTAGGTTGGGTTATATCTGCAGTAATTGAAGTAGATGAAATTAATGAACATACAGAAGAGATTCTTATGTATACTTTAATTATAGGCTTTTTTGCATTAATACTTTCAATAATTGTAGCTCTAATTATTGCAAACCCAATTGCTAAAGGAATACAACATCTTAGAAAAATAATGGCTCAAATAAAAGAGGGTAATTTTAAAGTAGAGGCTCATGTATTAACAAAAGATGAGCTTAATGAATTGGCAAGAGATTTAAATCAGATGGTTGAAAATGTTAGTGATCTTCTAAGAAATACAAAAGAAGTGGTCGGTAATGTAACCTTAGCTTCAGAAGAATTAGCAGCTTCATCTGGGGAAACAAATGCTTCAGCTGAACAGATTGCCTTAACCATAGAACAAATTACCATAGGAGCATCAGAACAAGCTGGAGATGCAGAAAAAGGTGCTGCCTTAATAGATGGTTTAAGCAGTAAGTTAGAACATTTGTCAACAAATACAATAAGTATATCTAGTAAAACAAATGAAGTAATAGATTTAAGTAAAAAAGGTAATGAAGTGATGACGGACTTAGGACATAAGACCAAACTTAATGATGAGGCAACTAAAAAGATTGAAGAGGCTATTCTAGCATTAAACAATAAATCGAGTCAAATAACTTCTATCCTGGGAGCAATTAGTTCAATTGCAGAACAAACCAACTTATTAGCTTTAAATGCTTCTATTGAAGCGGCAAGAGCGGGAGAACATGGACGAGGATTTGCAGTAGTAGCTGAAGAAATTAGAAAGCTGGCTGAAGATGCACAAAAATCAGCAAGAGAAATTGGTAGTATCATAAATGATATGCAAAAGGAAAGTGAAAATACTGTTAAAATAATGGGAGAAGTAAAAGAAATTTCAAATATACAATCTGTAGCAGTGGAGAATGTTAATACAACTTTTAACAATGTAAATGAATCTATTGGATTTATAACAGGATTAATTAATCAAGCCAATGGATTTTTAGAAGAAATACTTGAAGATAAAGATAATATTGTAAAAGCCATAGAAAGTGTTTCATCTGTATCAGAAGAAACAGCTGCAGCAACTGAAGAAATAAGTGCTTCTATGGAACAACAAACTTCAGCTATAGAAGATGTTGCTAAGCAAGCAGAAGTGTTAAATCAATTAGGTGAAAAATTAAGGAATCAGATTAATAAATTTACTATCTAGTCTGAGTAAATATGATTGACTAATAAAAATGACTGTTTTCAATTGTGAAGACAGTCATTTTCAAATTCTTATCCTAAAAAATCCGGTGACTCAACCAATTCTGTCCTTATAGCCTTTTGAAGAATTGTCATATTGATTCCTTTATTAAAATCACCGAACTCACAAGAGAATTTTGTATTGCAACTTGGACATTCGATGTATTGATTAGAGGTAAGATGGTCTCTAGTGTCAAATAAAAAAGGAATAAATTCTTCAGTGGAATTAGGATCATTTTCTAACTTATAACTATAAACATAAGTGGCTTCATGTTTTGCAATAAGTTCGTTATTTTTGCAAATAGGGCAAGTGGTTATTGGTTCTATTTTCATTGTCAGCACCCCTTTTTTATGTTAGTATGTGAAATAGTTAGATAATTATTCTAGAATTATTAATTTTGAATAATAAGAGAGGCGTAATTATTATGGCAATATATCATTTTCTAAGATTAAAGAAAGAAGCACATTTATTTGATACAAAAATTTATTTAATAAAATCCTTTGTATCTGTTTTTACAGCTTATATCATAGCTGTTAATAGCCCAATACTAAGACTAGATATCATCTCCATTTTATTTGGATTAATGATGACATTAGAGCCAGTGACGGTAAGTGGTATAAAAAGTGGCTGGGATCAAATTTATTCTACAGCAATAGGAGCCAGTTCAACGGCTATTATTATTACGTTATTTGGTATCAATGGCATTACAGTAGCCCTTAGTGTTGCCTTTACCTTATACATATGTATTCGTATGAATTGGAGAACAATATCTCCTGTAGCAATATTCACAGCCATTTATATGACTCAGTATGTTCAATTGAATGTGGCAGGTGAACCAAGTGCCTTTTTAACTTTTCGATTAAGAATGATGGCATTGGCCTTTGGTGTTCTAATTGCTGTCTTTTATAATTTTATCTTTTCTTTATTTGCTTATAAAAGTCTACCAGTTAAAAGGATCATATACATTATTAATGAGCAGATACTTATTCTAAATAAAATAAAAGAAACCATTGAAAACAATAATGAGGACATAGATAGTATACGAAATAAGATTCAAAGTGCATTTAGTAATATAGATTGGATATATAAACACATAAAGGACATGAAGAAAGATATAACCATTACAAGGAATGAAAAAAGAAAAATAGAAACTTATGAAGAAATTATTGAAAGCATAAGAGGTATTAATCATATTAATTACGATTCTTGTTTTTATATTTCTAATAATAATATGGATACCATAAGGGTTATTAACCTAGATATTTTACAGGACATAATAACTGCCATGCTAAATGTTAGGAAAAAATTAAATAATGAGCCTTATGATGAGAAAGTTTTCATAGAAATTAAGAAGGATATGACAGCTTACAATAGGTTGGATGAAAACATAGATAATATTAAAGGCATTGTCGCTAAGATTCAACAGCTATCTGAAAAGATTTAGGTAGAGAAAAATTAAAAATAAAAAAAAGACAAAAACAGAAGGAGTGATTTCCTTCTGTTTTTTATTGATCTACTATTACATAATGTAAATATTCAATGGTATCATCTTTAGCATATTTTCTGTTATTATCAGCTTTATATCTTCTATAGGATTGCTCAAATCTACCATATTTTCCTCTTTTACTCATAATGGACTCAATGGTATCTAATGGAATGATTCCCTCATCATTATAGCTAAGGAAAATATATTTAAATTTGGCTTGTTGAATTAGATGATCAAAGGCATCTGTTGCTTTAACTTTAGAGCAATATAATGATTTCTTCTCAGGCTCTTTACGAATACCAGTTTTTCCAGTGATTTCAGGTGTATCATACTTTGCAATGGTTTCTAAAATATGATAATTAGACGCATATTGTCTTCTATTATAGGGTGGATCCAGATAAAGAATATCACCTTGAATAGTGGAGATTAATGTATTTATATCTTCATTAAAAACTTTATTATGTTTATCATTAATAATAATATCCAGTGGTTTTAAAGTAATAGGTTTTAAAGCTGTTTTTTTATAGTCTTTTAAAAAAGCTTCATAAACGGATGCGGTATTAGCAACTTTATCAATAGATTCTAATAAAATAGCAAGGAAATAGAAATATTCATTTTCCGATACATAGGCATTTTTTTTCCATATTTCTAACTCTTTTCTTATGGCATCGCATTTTTTTCCGTTTTCATCTGTAAAATAACGTCTGCTAAATTTTGAGCCTTCTTCCCCAGTAACACAATAATGGTTATAAATAAAGCCTTCTTCACCTTCTAAATGATTAAGATGCAAAAGAATAAAGGATAACCTTTCTTCTGGTGTGGCACCTTTTAGTTCAGGAAAAAGCCTAGTCAAAGAATAAAAATCCAGTGGTTCATTATTTTCTATAAAATGTTTTATTAGAACATAACTGTAATATTGAATATCGTTAGAATAAACGGTATAATCTTTCTTTTTAAAGTAGGAACCAACAATACCAGTTCCAGCAAATAAATCACAAAAAATACTATTTCCAATTAAATCTTTAGGAATCACTTTTTCTATGGATTCTTCAATAAAGGGCAATAAGGATAATTTTGAACCTATATAATTCATTTGTTGTTCATCCTCTCTTATGATAAAATAATTATACTAGAGAAAAGACATTAAAACAACAGTTAATACCTAATAGTAGGAGGAACATTATATGAATCCATTTAAGGAAGGAACAACATCTCATTATGATTTTGAAATAATGAAAGATTTAAAATGGCATTGTACCAAGTGTGAATTAAGGTCAGGACAAGCAAAAACTTGGCAGATATGGAGGCAAGAAAAGGGTCTTCAATTAGATAAAGATGAAAAAGACAATTGGTTTAACAAGATCCATTGTGAAAACTGTGATCAAACAACAGTCCACAGAAAATTAAGGTCTTTGGAGATAAATGATGGCACTAAAGCAAGGTCAGGTATCCCAGGAAAACTGGCTAAAAAAATCAAAGAGTATTATGGCTGTATAGATGCATATTCACTAAGAAAAGAAGTACCAACAAAATTAGAAATAGATCATAGAAAACCACAAGTAAGATGGGATAATGACGAAGATATTAATGATGTGAATATGTCCAATGGAGTAATAGAAGAAAGATTTATGCTCCTAACCCGAGAGAATAATTTATTAAAATCTAGAAAATGCGAAAAATGCAACCAGACAGGAGAAAGACAAACCGGATATAATATTGACTTTTTTTATATGGGTACTAAGGTGTATGAAGAACATATAGGATGTGAAGGTTGTTTTTGGTTTAATCCTGATAAATGGAGAGAAGCCATCAATAATATTGTGAAGGATTATAGGGGGTAATACATGGAGTTAATATCACAATTAGAAAAGATAATGAATGAAGAAAGTCCGGCTTCTATCAAGCTAGGGTTAGAAAATATGACTCATAAGCTAGAAAAGGAAGAAGAGGTCATTTGCTACCCATTTGATAATAAAACTTTAGAGATTAATAGAGATTTTTTGTTAGAGTACATTAATAATATGATAGAGCAAAGTGGAAAAGATAGAATTTTATTCTATTATGAAAGACTATTTAAAGCTTTAACAGAGGTAAAGACGAGAAAATATAATGACATTAATTTAAATAGATGGAAAGAATACGAAGATATATTAACAGACAGTTTGTGGATTATAAAACAAAGGGATAATTCAGGGTCTCATAGTGGAGATTATTGGGGGAATTTTGTACCACAAATTCCAAATCAACTTCTTAGAAGGTACACAAAGGAAGGTGAGTGGGTTTTAGACCCATTTTTAGGAAGTGGCACTACATTAATTGAAGCGTCTTTACTTGGGCGTAATGGTATTGGAATAGAGTTACAAGAATCTGTTGGAGCCATTGCTAAAAAAAGAATTGATGAAGTAAGTGCTAATGATCTGGAAAGTAAGATAGTGATAGGGGATAGTGCGAATGTTGACCTTGATGAGGTAATGAAAGAATTAGGCATTAAGAAGGTTCAGTTTGTGTTAATGCATCCGCCTTATTGGGATATTATAAGGTTCAGTGAGGAAGAGGCATGTTTGTCTAATACCAATTCATTAGAAGGATTTTTAGATGGCTTTGGAAAAGTTATTGAAAATACAACTAAGTATCTGGAAAAAGGTAGATTTGCAGCAGTGGTTATTGGGGATAAGTATGAGGGTGGAAAATGGGTTCCCCTTGGCTTTAATGTAATGGAAGAGTTTACTAAGAGAGGTTTTAAGCTAAAGTCTATTGTTGTGAAGAACTTCGAGGAGACTAAAGGAAAGAGGAATCAGAGGAATTTATGGAAGTATAGGGCTTTGGCTGGTGGCTTTTATATTTTTAAGCATGAGTATATTTTTATTTTTCAGAAATAACAAAAGAGCCTTTTGGTACCTAAAAAGCTGAACTATGGACTAACTTTGGTAATATATTATATTAGTAGAGTTAGTTTTATAATTTAGTATAAGAAATATCTTATATTAGGTAATACCGGAGGTGTTTTTGTGCAGATTTATGTAATTGAACCAGGGGATACAGTATTTGAGATTGCTAGAGATTTTGATGTGCCAGAGGGTTTGTTAATAGACTCTAATGAGATAGAGGATCCTGAGCATTTAGTGGTTGGTCAAACATTGGTTATTCCTATATGGGGGTCTTACTACTTTGTTGATGTAGGGGATACTCTAGAGTCTATAAGTGCAGAAACTGGGGTTTCTGTAGAGCAAATAATACGATTAAATGCGTTAGAAGATCCTGGTTTTTTAGATGTAGGTACAAGATTGTATCTTCCACAAGTACCTAGAGAAGTTATTGATGTTGCTGCTTACGTTGATTTGAATATTACAGGACCAAGAACGGTAGAAGAAATTGATAATGTAGGTGAACATTTAACTTATCTGAACATATTTAGTTATGAAATGAACCCAGATGGTACATTAAGACAAATAAATGATGAAGAAGCAATTCAAGCTGCATTGGCTAATGATGTGTACCCTATAATGGTTATTACAAATTTGGAAGATGGACAGTTTAGCCAAGATTTAGCAACCACTGTTTTACAAAGTGATGAATTACAAAATGTTTTATTACAAGAAACTTTAGCGATAATGGAAGCTAGAGGTTATGCTGGCGTTGATTTTGATTTAGAGTATTTGGGGGAAATTAATAGAGAACAATATAATGAGTTTTTAAGAAGAGCAGTTGAATTATTTAACCCATTAGGATACTCTGTTTCTACTGCTTTAGCACCAAAATATTATCCAGATCAACCAGGTATATTGTATGAGGGTCATGATTATGAAGCCCAAGGGCAAATAGTTGATTATATTTATTTTATGACCTACGAATGGGGATGGTCAGGTGGACCACCTAGACCAGTTGCACCGATTAATGAAGTTAGAAGAGTTATTGAGTACGCAGCTTCAGTTGTGCCTAATGATAAGATAATGATGGGTATCCCATTATATGGATACGACTGGACATTACCTTATGAGCCAGGTGGGCCTTTCGCAAGGTCTTTAAGTCCTCAAAGGGCTCTAGAAATTGCAAGAGAATATGGGGTAGAAATAGAATATGATGAGGATGCTCAAGCACCATTTTTCACTTATATAGATGAAGATGGTAATTCTCATATTGTATGGTTTGAAGATGCTCGAAGCATTCAAGCAAAATTTGATTTGGTAAAAGAGTTAGGATTACGAGGATTCTATTATTGGGTTCTAGGTAGAGATTTTCCACAAAACTGGTTATTAATAGAGGATAATTTTATTGTAAGAAAAAAAGTTTGACAAATAAAAGTAGGTGTTACCTAATTAGGTGATACCTGCTTTTAATTTGCCAACTGGTAAGAATCTATTTGTTATGTATTTTTTATAGTTTTTTGAACAAAATATTGGTACAAGAAGTAAAAGGAGGAATTATTTTGGAGATATTCTTTTGTGAAAATAATGTGAGTAAAGGATTAGAAAGTGTTGTTCAAAAAATTGAGGAAAATACAACGGATGTTGAAGTTGTAGTAGAACCTTGTTTAGGTCATTGTACAGATTGTGAAGAAACCTTTTTCGCAACAGTAGATGTTGAAATAATATATGGGGATACACCTAATGAATTATATGAAAAAATTATGAGTTATTATAATGAAAGTATAGATGAATTAGAGTATTAATGATACTTAAAAAATCTTCACTATATTCAGAGTGACAAGGGTGATTTGTCATTCTGAGCTATAGTGAAGAATTCTGTAAGATATTAATTATAATCGTAAAACTTGTTTGCTTCCATCTTCTGTAATGCCATCTTTATATACAATTTGATCTGGGGTTAATTTTATAACTGCAGAATCTAAATCGTAGTTCCAAGGACAATATCTATCAGCTTCTTCATATAACGGGGAGCCATTTTCACCTATTTCACAATGACCAAATATTTGCACGCCTTTTACTCTATTTAAATCATCGCCAAATTCAGTACTCACTAGAAGACAAGCTTCTGATTTTCTTTCAAGGTTATCAAACTTACTACCACCATTACTATGGATATAAATATTGTTTTTTTCATCAACAAAATATTTTACTGGACTCACTCGGATATCATTACCGTGGGTAGCAAATGCACCTGTATCTTTTTCTTTTAAGAATCTATTGACTTTTTCTTCTAAATGATGTTTTGATTGAGACATATTTTCAAGCTCCTTTCTAATATGCAGACTGGAATACTTAACGGAAAAAGTTGCAGAACATCTTTTTCTTAAAAATAGTATTAGCATTATAGTAGAATAGATACTTAGTAAAACTTTCAATCCTTATAAAAAAAGATCCCGTTCACCATTATTAATACGTTTAAGATTATTTAATGTCAGATTTTTAATTTTTTCATTACTAATTTTTGAAATTTCTTCCATTATTAATTCGTATCCTAAATGGTAAATTTCTTCATCTCCATAATCCGTAATAAATTCCATAAGAGTCATTAACGCATTTGGCGTACATACATTATGAATTTCTCCAGACTTTGCTAATCGCATAAATCGATCTCCAGTTCTACCACTTCGATAACAGGCAGTACAATAACTGGGAATATGTTTATCTTTAATTAGTTCTTTTAAAATATCAATAGGTTTCCTATGGTCTGCAATTTCAAATTGAGCAGAAGTGATACCTTGTTCCTCATCACTATAACCCCCGACATCAGTACACGATCCTGCGCTTATCTGACTAACACCATATTGAATTAAATGTTTACGTATGTTCTCTGATTCACGAGTTGAAAGGATGATGCCAGTATATGGAACAGCAACTCGTAATATAGCAACAATTTTGATAAATGTTTCATCATCAATCACATGAGTAAACATATCTAAAGTCATGCCTTCAGCTTTTTTAATTCTAGGGACTGAAATGGTATGAAAACCTACACCAAACTTTTCTTCCAGGTAATTATTGTGTAGCATAAGGGATAAAACTTCATACTTATAATTAGCCAGACCAAATAAAACACCAGCCCCAACATCGTCAATGCCAGCTTCCATTGCACGATCAAAGGCTGTAAGATGATAATGATAGTCGCCTTTTAATGAATTAGGATGTACTTTTTCATAGGTTTCTTGATGATAAGTTTCTTGGAATAAAATATAGGTACCAATATTGGCATCTTTTAACTTTTTATAATTTTCTACAGTTGTGGCAGCAATGTTTACATTAATACGTCGGATAGAACCATTTTCATTTTTTGTATTATAAATTGCTTTAATAGCATCTAATACATAATCTATATCACAGTGAACAGGATCTTCCCCAACTTCAAGAGCAATTCTTTTATGACCAGCTTTTTCCATTAATTCAACTTCTTTTTGTATTTCGTTCATTGTTAATTTTTTTCTTGGAATGGCATTGCTTTTTTTATAACCACAGTATGTACAATTATTGACACAATAATTACTAATATATAGTGGAGCAAAGATTACCAAACGATTTCCGTATATTTCTTCTTTTATCTTACCTGCTATTTTTAATAGTTTTTCTAAATGATTTTTTTCTTTGATATTTAGTAATATAGCAATTTGTTCTATGTCTAATCCTTTTTTTGTATCAGCAATTTTTAGTACTTTCTCAATTTCTTCATTCGTGGCATCTTTTGTTTTTGATAATATTTTAAGTATGTCTGAATTATTTATAATCATATCTATCTCCTATCAAAATGGTCTCCACGTGACATATCTACTTTAAATCCCGCAGATTCAATACGTTTTTCAATACATTGTCTACAATGGGCTGCTTCATCTCCAGTACATATTTTGCCATCATATAAAGCGTATTTATCACGGACATTTACAGGACTAAGATTTGGCATTACCACATTAGCACCTGATTTAAGACCTAACTCCCTACCTTTTGGATTTATAGAACCTAAAGCAGTCGTTGCAGGCAATAATACTTTTGGTAACATTAATCGTATGATAGATAAAAGAATACAAGTTTTTTCTAAAGTCCCTTTTTCTTTATTGGCTAACGGGGTATCTTTTTGTGGTATAAAAGGGCCTATGCCTACCATATGTGGACTTAATTCTTTGAGAAAAAATAGATCTTCTACAAAGTCTTCGTTGGTTTGACCTGGTAAGCCAACCATAAAGCCAGCACCTACTTGGTAGCCGATTGTTTTTAGATTTTTTAGACACTCTATTCTATTTTCAAAGGACATATTAGGATGAAGATTTTCATATAAAGATTTTGAATAAGTTTCATGTCTTAGCAAATACCTATCTACACCTGCATCATAATATTTTTTATAACTCTCATATGATTTTTCACCAAAGGAAAGGGTTATTGCATTATCAGGATATGATTCTTTAATTAATTTTATCATGGATAATATCCTATCATCATTATAATAAGGGTCTTCTCCTCCTTGCAAAACAAAAGTTTTATAACCAAGTCTAGAGCCTTCTTCGCAACACTCTAATATTTCTAATTCGGATAAACGGTATCTAGAGGCAAATTTATTAGAATGTCTTATCCCACAATACAAGCAATCGTTTTTACAGTAGTTGGTAAATTCAATTAATCCTCGCATGTATACATTATCATCATAGTATATTTGTGAAGCATCTCTTGCTTTTTTATGTAAATAGTCTACATCTTCAATTTTAGTAAGGTTATTTAAAAGAAAGAGTATATCATCTTTTGATAGTATGTGTTCCAAATAAAGTTGGTCTATTAAATTTTTCATAAAAGCTCCTCTTAGGGGATTTATTTTTGACTAAGTCATTTGTACGGATAATTATATTTTATTAGATATAGTGTTATTTATCAACAGTTATTCTATGTCTAATATAGCACCAAAGTTGTCCTGCTTTCATAATATATAGTAAGAAAAATATAAAAGGGGGTTTATGTTATTGCCTAGAAAAACTGAATCTAAAAAAATTAAGAAAGGAGTAGATAAGAATGCCAAAAAAAGTAAGAAGAGAAAATAGTTCATGGAATATTGAAAGGCTACAGGAATTTCAAAACTTAGAAGCTGAGTTAGAAGAACACTTGAAGCACTTTAAAAGAGGTTGTCCACCTTTTAAACCTGATATTTTTATGCTTATTAAAAAACTATTCTTTATGTTAAGAGAACTTTTAGAAGGTATTGATGATATTCAAGATCTACTTGAGGATGAAAATTTTGGGCTCGAAGAGATAAAAACAGAGGTAGCTAATATAGAATCTATCGTAGAAGAGTTAGATTTTGACTTTGATGGCGTAACAGACTTATTAGAGGATATATTAGAACTACTAGAAGATGAAAATTTTGGACTAGCAGAAATTAAAACAGAAGTGGCTAATATAGAATCTATCGTAGAAGAGTTAGACTTTGACTTTGAAGGGGTAACAGATCTATTAGAGGATATATTAGAACTATTAGAAGACGAAGGATTTGGACTAGCAGAGATCAAAACAGAAGTAGCTAATATAGAATCCATCGTAGAAGACTTAGATATTGATGTTTTAACAGATTTATTAGAGGATATATTAGAGCTATTAGAAGATGAAGGATTTGGACTAGCTGAGATCAAAACAGAAGTGGCTAATATAGAATCCATCGTAGAAGAGCTAGATATTGATGTATTAACAGATCTATTAGAGAATATATTAGAACTACTAGAAGACGAAGGTTTTGGACTAGCAGAGATTAAAACAGAAGTAGCTAATATAGAATCCATCGTAGAAGAATTAGATATTGATGTTTTAACAGATTTATTAGAGGATATATTAGAACTATTAGAAGATGAAGGATTTGGGTTAGAAGAAATTAAAACAGAAGTAGCTAACATTGAAGATATGGTAGAAGAAATACTTGATGCCATTGGTGTGGAGTGTGAAACTTTATCTACAGGACCAGTCATTAGACAAGTAGCTTCGAATAACCTACTTGTGCAAATCGCCAATCGTTCAGGTGCAGAACAAGAAATTACTATAGAAGTATATGATTTAGAAGCTGCAGATATTTCTGTACCAGCTATGACAGAAACTGTAACTGTTCCAGATAATGAAGGTGAAACAGTTGAAATTGATATTACTTTACCGCCGATGGATGATATTGATTATTTTGAAGTACAAGTCCCAGGCATAGAGGGTGTGACTTACTTTATTTCAACGTCTACAGGGGCGAATGTATTACAACCGTCTAATACCTTTAGACATTCTGAATTGATCTGTGTGGACTAAAGAGAAAAGAAGGGTATCCGTTTGGATACTCTTTTTATATTCTAGGCAACTGCTATTTTTTAGCATATAAATCTAATGTTAAATATTTATTAGAAAGGGAAAAAACAGTTTTGATTATTCACAAAAAAGGTACAAGTTTCATAGTATAAATTAAGAAAAGAAGAAAGGGGGTTATATTATGAGAAGAAGGAATAGTAATTGGAATCCTGAAAATCTAGACATGCTACGTGAACTTGAAGAAGAAATACAACAATATTTTCTTAATTCTAGAAGAGGATGCCCATCAAAACCTGATTTTGAACTAATCCTTAAAAAATTATTCTGGCTGTTAGGTCAACTATTTAATTCTGTAGATGGGATAACAGATTTACTTGAAGATGAAAACTTTGGATTAGAAGAAATCAAAACAGAGGTTGCTAATATTGAATCGATAGTTGAAAATTTTGACTTAGAAGTGGTTACAGAGTTACTTGAAAGTGTTATTGAATTGTTAGAAGACGAGAATTTTGGGTTAGAAGAAATCAAAACAGAAGTAGCCAATATTGAGTCAATAGTTGAAAATCTTGATTTTGATTTTAGTGAAGTAATTGAACTTTTAGAAAATATTATTGAGTTCTTAGATGATGAAGGATTAGCAGGAATAGCGGAAAATGTAGAAGATATCTTAGAGCTATTAGAAGACGAAGATTTTGGACTAGCAGAAATCAAAACAGAAGTAGCCAATATCGAAGCAATAGTAGAAGATGAGGGGTTTGGACTTGAAGCAATAGCAGAAGATGTGGAAGATATTCTAGAGCTATTAGAAGACGAAGATTTTGGACTAGCAGAAATCAAAACAGAAGTAGCCAACATTGAAGCAATAGTAGAAGACGAAGAGTTTGGATTAGCAGCAATTTCAGCAGAAGTGGTGGCTTTAGGAGCAGAAATAGCAGGTATATCTGTACAAATAGGGGATTTAGAGGATATTATTGAAGGTTTAGAAGAGACAGTAGATGAGTTAGAAGGTACAGTGAATACCATATTAGGAATAGTTGAAGATATACTTGCAATAGTAGATATATTATAGTTAATGTTAGGAGAATTAGGGGTTGCTATGCAACCCTATTTCTCTAAAAATAGGGGGAATCGAGTTGATTACAATAAGTTTATGTATGATTGTAAAAAATGAAGAAGAAATTATTGATAGGTGCTTAACGAGTGTTGCTGATTTAGTAGATGAAATAATTATAGTTGATACAGGGTCAAGGGATAACACTAAAAAAGTTATTGAAAAATATAACCCTCAAATATATGACTTTCAATGGACGGACAATTTTTCAGAAGCAAGAAATTATGCTTTTTCAAAAGCAACGAAGGAGTATATTCTATGGTTAGATGCAGATGATATTATATTAGAAAAAGACAGAAAAAAGATAAAGGTTTTAAAAGAAAAACTAGATGATTCCATTGATGTAGTAATGATGAAATATGATTTAGGAAAAGATAAAGAGGCTTCAACCATTACTTTTTATAGGGAGAGATTATTAAAAAGAGAAAAAGAGTTTAAATGGGTGGAACCTGTTCATGAGTATATTGATGTTTCAGGTAAGATCGTTAAAGTAGATATCAGTATAACCCATAAGAAGAACAAAGAAAGGTCCGAAAGAAATTTACGTATTTTAGAAAATTATATTGATAACAATTCTGAGATAAATCCAAGAAATTATTATTATTATGGCAGGGAACTTCAACACCTAGGATACTATGAAAAGGCAATTAACATATTGGAAGAATTTTTATTAATGGACTTTAAACACCCTTCGTTTTACTTAGATGCTTGTATGGATTTGTTTAAAGCATATAAAAAACTAGATAGAAAAAAAGACGCTTTAAGATCCCTTTATAAAAGTTTTGAATTTGATTTACCTAGAGCTGAAATATGTTGTTTACTTGGGCAATATTATATACAAGAAAAAGATTATAACAAAGCTATTTTTTGGTATGAAATGGCACTAAGATTAGAAAAGCCAGAAACTATGAGTTTTTGTATGCCTGATTGTTATGATTTTACCCCATATATATATCTAAGTCTATGTCATATGAAATTAGAGGATTATGAAAAAGCATCTAATTATAATGAATTGGCATCTGGTGTTAAACCGAATCATCCTGCTGTTAAAAAAAACAATATTGTGTTAGCTTTGCTGAAAAAGAGACCCTCAAATGAATGAGTTTGAGGGTCTTTTAATGAAAGAAAATAATTATTTAAAATATTTAATCTTTATTACTGGTATGTTATAATAATAATGATAATAGAGTCAAGGGAACATTATTAAAGGATATTGCGTATCAAAGATATTGAGTTTTAATGGAGAGGTGAACATTATGAAGTTTAATACCAAAGGGTTTTTATTTACAATATTTATTACAATAGTTCTTTTATCTGGTTGCGGATCTAAGTCAGAGAATTACGATCCAGCCCCAGCGCCCATGCCCACACCGTCATCACCGGCGGAATCGCCAAGAGAAGTACCAAGGTTTGATTCTGATGAACAAGTGAGTAATGAATCTATTCTTTTAAGTACAGACAGGAAGATTATACATACAAAAAATATTCTTATGGAAACCTTAGATTTTGATGCTGCCAGAGAAGATGTTAATATGTTAGTCAACCAATATGCTGGTTATATAGAAAATGCAGATATAACTGGGACTGGAATAAACAATCGATTCAATGGGAATAGAAGTGCCTACTATAAATTTAGGATTCCAACAGAAAGAATGACCTTATTTGTAGAGGATTTAATGGCATTAGGAAATGTTACTCAAGAAAATAGTTCTGCTGAAGATGTTACATTACAGTATTTTGATCTTGATGCTAGGATTAAATCTTTGGTTATAAAAGAAGAAAGGTTACTTAATCTTTTAGAACAAGGTACTGAGCTGAAGGATATTATAGAGTTAGAGAAAAGTTTAGCAGATACCCGATATGAAATCGAAAGTTATATATCTAGACTGAGTAGATTAGAGAATCAAGTATCATTTGGTACAGTAACCCTTAATCTTAGAGAAGTAATAGAGATTACAGAAATTAAAGACCCTCCTAAAACATTTAGAGAAAAGGTTTCATCTGGTTTTATAGATTCAGTGGAGACGGTGAAAAACATTATCGTAGAGACAGTAATTTTTATTATAGTTATATTACCATATGTAATTGTTTTAGGTATTCTTCTGCTGATATATTTAATTGTTAAAAAATATTATAAGGCTAAAAGCAAAACAGGTAGTACTAAAGAAATTAATAAAAAGGAAGATAAATAATGATTAAAACTAGTATCAAATATGTAAAATGTTTGATACTAGTTTTATTTTTACATGGTCATTAAAACAATTCAATGCTATAATAATAATTAAGTTTTTAATAGAAAGTGATTGGTTTGATGAGTAAAGCGTTATTTATTGCAGAAAAGCCTAGTGTTGCAATTGAGTTTGCAAAAGCTATGAAGATTAATACAAATAAAAGTGATGGGTATTTAGAGTCAGATAGGGCTGTATTTACTTGGTGCGTTGGTCATTTAGTAAGTATGAGCTATCCTGAAAAATATGACCCCTCTTTAAAAAAATGGAGATTAGAACATCTTCCTTTTCTTCCTAAAGAGTATAAATATGAAATTATTAATGCTGTAAAAAAACAGTTTAATGTTGTTAAAGCATTATTAAATAGAGATGATATTAATGTGATTTACGTATGTACTGACTCGGGAAGAGAAGGAGAATACATATATAGATTAGTGGACCAAATGGCTGGGGTACATAGTAAAGATAAAAAAAGGGTTTGGATTGATTCCCAAACTGAGGATGAGATCCTTAGAGGCATAAAAGAAGCCAAGCCTTTAAGTGACTATGATCATTTGTCAGAGGCAGCTTATTTAAGAGCAAAAGAAGACTATTTAATGGGGATTAATTTTTCTAGGTTGCTTACTTTAAGATATGGGCCTTCTGTGAGTGATTATATTGGTGCGGATTATACAGTTATTGCGGTAGGACGAGTAATGACTTGTGTCCTTGGGATGATAGTAAAAAGAGAAAGAGAAATACGAGAGTTTGTTAAAAAGCCCTTTTACAAAATAAATGCTAACTTTAATTATGATGGTTTAACCTATGAAGGGGAATGGAAAGCTGTTGAAGGCAGTAAATTTTTTAATTCTCCATTATTAGATAGAGACAATGGGTTTAATAATGAAAAGGATGCACAAGATTTTGTTGAATATTTATTAAATGATAATATTCCTACTCAAAGTATTATTGATAAAGTAGAGAGAAAAAAAGAAAAGAAAAATCCACCTTTACTATACAATCTTGCAGAGTTGCAAAATGAATGTTCTAAGAATTATAAATTAAGTCCAGATGAGACTTTGAAAATTGCTCAAGAATTGTATGAAAAGAAGTTGGTGACTTATCCAAGAACAGATGCAAGGGTTTTATCAACTGCCGTGGCTAAAGAAATTCATAAAAATATTAAAGGTATGACAAGTTATGGACCGATAAAAGAGGCAGCTACTTTTGTTATAGAAAAAGAGAAACATAAAGGGTTTTCAAAAACTAAGTATGTAAATGATAAGATGATAACGGATCACTATGCTATTATACCTACAGGTCAGGGGATATCTACTGTATATAAACTGTCTCCACAAGTGCAGAAAGTCTATGAATTAATTGCTAGACGTTTTATAGCTGTTTTCTATGATCCAGCAGTGTATCAAAAGCTTACAATAGAAACGAAAATCAAAAATGAAACATTTTTTACTTCTTTTAAAGTATGTATTGATCAGGGATTCCAAGATGTTTTATACGTGAATACTAAGGAACAAAATGGAGAAGTAGACTTAAATAAGTACAAGGAACTAAAAAAAGGGACTCAATTAATAGCAGAAGAATTAGAAGTTAAAACAGGAGAAAGCTCTCCACCAAAAAGATACAATTCAGGTAATATCATTCTTGCAATGGAGAATGCGGGGCAGCTTATTGAAGATGAAGAGTTAAGATCTCAGATAAAAGGTAGTGGTATTGGAACCAGTGCCACTCGGGCAGAGATTCTTAAGAAATTGATTAGTATTCATTATATTGATTTGAATAAAAAGACACAGATTCTAACCCCTACAGGCCTTGGTGAGATTATATATGATATCGTGGATAATTCTATTAATTCTTTATTGAATCCTGAATTGACGGCTTCTTGGGAAAAAGGTTTGGATCTAGTGGCTAATGGTGAGATTAACTCTGAGGAGTATATGGCCAAACTTGAAAAGTATATTATGGATAAAGTACAGCGCGTTATTGGCATGAACAATCAGAATATGCTTTTTGCTAAGTTTAAAGCTATTCCTAAAGAGGTATTGGATAAAACCATTAAGGTTTCTAGTAGTAAGAAGAAGGATTTAGAAGGCTCTAAGAGTAGAGGTAAAGGTATTTGTAAGTGTTTTGCTTGTGAAACAGGTGAGATGTTTGAGAATAGTAAGGCTTTTTTCTGTAGCAACTGGAGAAGTGGGTGTAAGTTTTCTATTTGGAAGGATACGCTGAAACCTTATGGGCAGAAAGTTGATGAGAAGCTTGTTAAGGCTCTTGGTGCAGATGGAGTTGTTAAGGGTGTTGAGTTGATTTTGCCTCAGACTCAGGAGAAGGGGATTGGGGATGTAGTTGTGAATAAGGATTGTAATGGGTCTGCTTTGGAGATTAAGAATTTTAAGAGGGTTTAATACTTTGGTCTTGGGGTCGGCCGTATGAGAATAATATATGCAAAGCAGTACCTGTTAAATATTTCTAGAAATTCTAAGTGCGCTACGAATAAAATTCCTAAGCCTTAAGAACTCCCTTCGGTCAGACACTTAAGGCTTTTTACGGAATTTTGTTCTTTGCTTACTTAGAATTTCTGTAGAAATGTTTAAAAGGGTACAGCGTTATATATATGTATCCTCATACTATTATCAAGGATTAAAAACGCATCAATTGAGCAATGATTTAAAAGGGATAAAAGATGTAAAAGATATCAATGCATAAACATATATATAATATTTTTCATTTTTAATTTATTACTGATAGTTTAATCATAGGAGGCGGTTTCTTTGGATCTGGTTACTAGTATTGGTTTGATTCTTGTTCTTGGTTTAATTGCTAATTTGATTTTTACTCGGGTGAAGTTGCCTGGGTTATTGGGGATGCTTTTGTTAGGTATTTTTTTAGGGCCTTATGGGTTGAATTGGTTGAGTGATGAGATGCTTATGGTTTCTGCTGATTTTCGTAAGATTGCTTTGATTATTATTTTGCTTCGTGCGGGTCTTGGGATTAAGAGGGATGATTTGAATAAGGTTGGGGCTCAGGCTCTTAAACTTAGTTTTATTCCTTGTTTGGTTGAAGGGTTTACCATTGCTTTCTTGGCTGTTTATTTCTTAGACTTTTCTTTTATTGAAGGTGGTATTCTTGGGTTTATTATTGCGGCAGTTTCTCCTGCTGTGATTGTTCCTAGTATGTTAAAGTTTATTGATGAAGGTGTTGGAGAGAAGAAAGGGATACCAACTTTGATTCTTGCGGCAGCTTCAGTGGATGATATTTTTGCTATTACTTTGTTTAGTACTTTTTTTGGTTTGTATGGAGGGCAGAATTTTAATATTGGGTTACTCATTTTAGGGGTGCCTGTTTCTATCATTTTAGGCATTCTTTTTGGATTAATTGTAGGTAGTTTTTTTATCTTCTTATTTAATAAATATCGCATAAGAGATACTAAAAAAGTCCTTTTGATATTAGGCTTTGCCATTCTACTGACCACTTTAGAAACTATAATTAAGAATAGTCAATTTGCTTTTGAGATAGCAGGTCTTCTTGGTGTGATGACCATTGGGTTTATTTTATTAGAGAAAAAACCTGTTGTGGCTAAGAGGTTGTCTCAGAAGTTTAATAAGATATGGGTGTTTGCTGAGATTCTACTTTTTGTTTTGGTAGGTGCTCAAGTGAATATAAGTGTGGCATGGGATGCTGGATTAATTGGACTGGGCTTATTATTACTGGGGTTAGTTGCTAGGAGCATAGGTGTTATGGTTTCTACTATAGGATCTAAGTACGATTTTAAAGAAAAACTTTTTTTAATTATTGCTTTTATGCCTAAAGCCACAGTGCAAGCAGCTATTGGAGCATTACCAATGGAAGCTGGCATTCCATCGGGAGAGATTATACTTGCTATTGCAGTGTTGTCCATTATTGTTACAGCGCCTCTAGGGGCTATTGGCATTAATGTTGGTAAGAAATGGATAGAATAACATTAGATGACGTATATCAAAGAGTAAAGAGGACGTTAGTTATTGATTAAAAGAAGAAAAGTGGAGTGAATTATATTTTATGGATGGTGGAAGTAATACGTTAATATTTGTTTATGGGATTTTAATTTTATTCTCTGCATATTTTTCAGCTGCAGAAACGGCTTTTTCAAGTTTTAACCGAATAAGATTGAAGAATATGGCAAACAGTGGCAATAAAAAAGCCTTGAAAACCTTAGAGCTATCAGAGAATTTTGATAATGTTCTTTCGGCTATTTTGATAGGCAATAATATTGTAAATATAGCTTTAGCATCTATTGCTACAGTAATCTTTACATATTATTTTAACGATAAAGGTGTGATTATTTCTACAGTAGTAACAACAGTTTTAGTACTAACTTTTGGAGAAATTACACCAAAAAGCCTTGCCAAGGAATCGCCTGAGAGATTTGCAATGTTTTTTACCCCAGTTATTAGAGGTTTAGTATTTGGTTTTATTCCTCTGAATTTTTTGTTTGCTTATTGGAAAAAAATACTCTCAAAGGTTCTTAAAACACAAAATGCCAATACAATTACTCAAGCAGAATTAATTACTCTTGTAGATGAAGTTGAAAGTGAAGGTGGAATAAATCGGCATGAAGGTGAAATTATTAGATCGGCTATAGAATTTAATGATCTTAATGTTGAAGAAATTCTTACCCCTAGGGTGAATGTAGTTGCAATTAATGAAAATGCTTCAATTAGCGAAATTAAAAGTTTATTTATAAATCACGGGTATTCAAGGATTCCTGTTTATAGAGAGACAGTGGATAATATCAATGGTGTTATACTGGAAAAAGACTTTTATCATATGCTTCATAATGAAAAAGATGATATACAGTCGATTATAAAAAACATAGTATGTGTTGCACCACATATGAAAATTTCTGAACTTTTAAGAACATTACAACATTCTAAATCTCACATAGCTGTTGTTGTTGATGAATATGGTGGCACAATGGGAATCGTGACCATGGAAGATATTCTAGAAGAATTAGTTGGAGAGATATGGGATGAACATGATGAGATTATTGAACACTTTTCTAAAATCAGTGAGGGTAAGTACCTTATTTACTGTAATGCGGACTTGGAAGATTTGTTTGAACAGTTTGAACTTAAAAGTAAAAGTGAAGACTATGATGCTGTAACAGTAAGTGGTTGGGTGGTGCAAGAGTGCGGAAGAATTCCTAAAAAGGGAGATAGTTTTATATATGAGAATCTTAAAGTAGTTGTCACAAAAACCGACTCCAAACGGGTGCTTGAGATAACAGTAGAGGTAATGAATGAAGATGAAAGAGCAGATTCTGATTAAATGATGATGAAGATAATGCCTGTTTTTCTGGCTCTTTGTCAATTTTTGCGTGGAATAAGTTTCAATTCCGCTCCGTTATTGACTTTAGAGCTATTTTTATGTTCTCTAATTACAATATGTGTTTTAGGGTGCACTTAATAAAGCTATATGTTAATTGTAGAAAAAACATCTTATTTAATTTGTAATGTGTAAAATACGATTTCTAAATCTGTGGAAATTTCTAACGCCATATGAAACACGTTTTAATACTTTTATTTTATTATTAAATCCTTCTGTGGGACCATCGGTGTATCTATATTTAAAAGCATTTAGTATTTCTTTAGACCAGTGTCTATATGTATTTGCACAAGCTAGAATTAGAGTGCACTTATTATCATTCCTTTCAATTTGTTTTTCTAGACAATTAACATGTTAAAGGGAATTGAAGATAAGTGCATTATTTTTTTGCAAAAAAATAAAGTTGAGGTTTTCACCCCAACATTTATTATAGAACCTTTTTATTATGCCTAAATACATTTGTGTTACAGAATAATTTAAATACTGTAAATAATTTAAAAAGAATGATATAATTATATTAATAACTCATCTTGTTCCTCTTACTCCCCAAGAGGCAAGCAAATTCTATCAATTTTCTTTATATTGACTAGAACTGGAAAAATTATGAAGAATGTACTATGTTTTTAATTACAGAAAGGGAGCGTTTAAATGAAAGAAAAAGTATTTGTATTTTTTATTACTTGTAGTATGTTTTTATCACTGCTACTTTTAAACACAGAAGTATATGCAACTTATCTAGAAGATAGTGAAACAGAAATAGTAATTAGAGTGCCTGATAGTAGAATTGAAACTTTGGAACAAGAAATTAATATATCTGAGCGAAAATTTAATGTATCTATTGATGGTATTTTTATCAATGATATAAATGCCATTTATCCCACAATTATATATAACAACATTGTCTATTTACCTCTTGATTGGATCAATTGCAAATGGTTGGGAATTAGCGTAAACATAGGAGAAAACAATGAAATCATTATTGATACTACAGGAGAAGTAAGAAGTTCTGTTTCACTAGATTATGAGTGGAATATTAATTTGGAAAGTATAGAAATGGGTATTATTACTAATGAAATAATTATCAATGGCAAGTCCATAGATAATACCCTTGAAGCATATCCAATAATGAAATATGAATACCCAGTAGAGATATACAGCAATTTAATTATTCAGGATAGTAGAATATACTTTCCATTAACATGGAAATGGATTGTGGATGAATTTGGTTGGTTCTATGAGTGGCATCCACAAACAGGTTTAAGAATTCAAACCCAAAGTAATACAGATAAGCTGTTTCTAGGACAAATATTATCTAAAATTAATGATTTTACCTTTAATAAGATGGCATATATAAGTGCAGATGTTAAGTCTATAGAAACAAATGAATCTTATCATATTAATCTAGTAAAGCGTACCTCTGGAATACGTCAGTTGGCAATTGGTTTAATGGATCCAGAATATTTAATAAAGAGGAATAGTCAAATTTTATATTTGGGAAATGAATCTTTAACAGATAACGATGAGTTAATCGTAATTGAAGGTTCGGAAGGTTTTAAATATACGATATATGGGTATCGTAAAGCATATTTGTTTGAGCATGAATATGAGCAAGATTTAAAAACAATTTCGGAGTTTTATTTCAACCATGATACTTGTGTTGATGGGAGTATAACGATGAATGATATATCTATATCGTCAAATGAATCTTGTAATATTCATCAGTTATTAAGAGATGAAGAATATATTCCTGAAGCAACGCCCCAGTATAATTTATCTGATAATATTTATAAATTTGAGTTTTTAACAGAGAAAAACAAAGTAGTATCTTTTGAAAAAATGAATTCATATGATCCCTACGAGAATTATAAAATAGAGTATGAAACCCATGAATATGACTATTTAAATCCTAAAATGATTGCAGGAGAAGAAAATGCTAATGAAAGTCACTCTAAAGCATTAACTAAAAAAACTGCAGTTATTACATTAAAAGATGGGAGTATAGTGAGAATATTAATAAACGATGGTTTATTTGAGTATGACATGTTTATTGATATAATTAAAATATAATATAAAGTAATGAATTAATAATGTTTTAAAACTTGTGAAAAAGATTGTTGCAACGTAAAAATGTAGTAGGGTGAATAAAAAAACTAAAATAGCTTTTTAAAGAGATATAAGAAAAGTGCTTGCTTTTTTTGAACAAGCACTTCTTTTTTTGCTATATAATCTCAACAAGGGTTCCTATTGGCAACATATAATAAAGTTCTCTGGCTTGATTGCTATACATACGAATACACCCATTGCTTACAGATTTACCAATGGACCATGGTTTATCTGTGCCGTGAATACCGTAGATGCCATGGGGAACATCGATTTCCATAAAAAAACCACCAAATACACCACCCCAAAGCCCTTTTTTTATAATTTTCCAGTTGCCTTTAGGAGAAGGGGTTGCAGGTTTGCCTGTAGCAACGCTGTACGTTTTTACTTCTTTGTTATTTACTTTTAATTTTAATTGATTCTTTTTTGTGTCTACTAAAACAGAAAAAGGGTTATTGGTTTCATCTGGCAAGATAATTTGCTGACCAACACGAATCCTATCTGGCGTTGTTATCTGATTGGCATAAATAATTGCATTGAGTGGCACATTGAACTGACTACTTATTTTGGATAAAGTATCACCTGGTTTTACAGTATATAGCATAAAATAGCCTCTTTTTTATATTCTTTATATATAGTATGAGATATACCAATTCTAAGTTCAAATAAAGGGTTAAGGAATATAATTGTTGAAAATAGTTGGAAAATTGCTATGATAATAAAATAAAGGTAATTAAATTTCATAGCAGAGGTAAAACAAAGACAAAGAAAGAGGGGATTGTATGTATTTTATTTTAACATTAGTATTTATAGTATTTCTTTTTATTTCAATTGGAGAAAGTAACAGTTTTATTTTATTTGACATACCAACATCTTTATTATTGATACTGTCAATCATTATGTACATTATACTATTAGGACATTATAACCATTGGTTAATAGGTTTAAAACTATTAATCAGGAATCATTCAAGGAGTGAAATTACTGAGAATGATTTAATACAAATTAAAGAACTGTATAAAGGTTTTTATAAATTTTTATTATTAATAGGTGCCACAATAACCCTTGTAAATATAATAAAGCTTCATGTATTTTTCAACGATCCCTACTTTGTTTCTCAATTATTAATAGCATTCCTGCCATTATTGTATGCTTTATATATAATTGCTTTAATTATTTATCCTATAATATTAAAAATAAGATTTTTAATGATAAAATATAATAAAGCTGGCTAAGTAAGGGTTATTGGGGGTGGCTGCAAAAGTGATCTACATATTAGTAGGAATGAGTATACTATTTATATGTTTTGGGATTTATTTGTTATCACATAAACTTATACTATCGAGTATTTATACAAATTTATTTAGAGTACTATTTATATATTTAATTGGCATACATAATAATATTTTTAGAACAATTTATTTTGAAGTAAGTATTATTTTTATTGCAATGTTTTTAGGTTTTATTTTTAAAAGGTATGTATTGTATAATGTTACGGAAAATGATTTGTTAAATGCATTTGATGTAAACCATATAGATGAAATACCCTATAATATTTATATTATAGAAGATTTATTTCATTATGAAATTAAAATCTTGAATAAAAAAGAAGGCAAACATGTCATAAACCGTATACGCTCACAAATTAAAAATTATAGACATTTTAAGATTAACATAATCTCTGCTTGTTATATCGTATGTGGTTTTTTATTATTACTGTGGGGATTAGCGGGTAATTACAAATTTTTATTTTTAAATTAATAATGATTTGACTTATGAGGGTTAACTACAGTAGCAATAGTAATGACTGTAGTTAATCCTTTTTATATCCTAATAATAAAAACTAATAATCAAGCTACTAGTCACTTGAATTAATCTATGGTATACTTTAGGATAAAAAATTATTCAAAAGGGTGAATGCTGTGCTAACAATTTCAATTCAACTTAATAATGATAAATTAAATGATGTTATTAGTCAGTATCATCTAGAAGACCATAGAGATAAAGTATACCATTTGTCTAAGGATTTATGTGGTTGCATTGAGTCAAAAGTCTACTATACTATAATCAATGACCAGGAAAATATACTGTTAAAAAATCTGAACAATAGTAGTAAAAAAAACTATTCTAGTGGGGTAGCAGGTATTATAACATTGGGTAGTGAAATAGATGAAATATTGGAGCAGTATAAAGACAATCCAATAGAAACCCATATTGTAGACATATTAAGCAATGAGATATTGCTAGAATGTTTGTATGCTTTTAAAGAGAGATTTGTAAAAGACAATCCTATAAAAGGTCTGAGTATTATTTATTTTCCGGGAAATCACTTACCTATAGAGCTGAATAAGGAAATTCTAGGTGCAATTGATACCAATAGCACTGTTTCAATAAATGAACATTATATGATGAAACCTCTTAACACCATTTCTTTTATTTGTGGTGAAGAGGAGACTAAGGTGAAAGAGGCTAGTTTATGTAGCAGATGTGATGCTGTAAATTGCCCTAACCGTAAAGAGCAAATTGAAGTCACTATAATGGATGGTTATAAGATAAAAAAGATTAAGGTAGATAAAAATTATAATTTATTAAAAGCATTAAATGATAATGAGATTTATATTCCACAAAGTTGTACAGGTCATAAAAAATGTGGTAATTGCAAAATAAAAGTTTTAAATCCTTCTTTTGAAATTAATGCTTCTGATAAAGACCTTATTCCTGAAAAAGATTTAAAACTGGGCATACGATTGGCTTGTGGGATTCAAGTTAATAAACCATTAACCTTATCTTTAATAAAAGAAAAAGATACCATTAAGAACAATACCATTCAAATCCATCATAAGGGTAATGAAGTGGATGATTATGGTATAGCTGTAGATTTAGGGACGACCACAGTAGAGATGGCATTAGTGAATCTAGGGACAAGGGAAGTTGTAGGGGTTATAAAACAAGAGAATGATCAGAAAAGGTTTGGTTTAGATGTGCTTTCAAGGGCGTTTTGGGCCAGTGAGAATTATAATGGCATAAAAATCCTTCAAAAAACCATAATTAATCAATTGAATACACTCATAAAAACTCTTATGGAAAATGGAACGGTAAAAGAAGAACAACTAAAAAAAGTAATCATAGGTGCCAATACCATTATGTCTCATTTTATAATGGGGCTAGATACAGAAGACGTTGTGGTATCACCTTTTAGACCTGTAACAACGGATATGCATATTTATACAGGGGATTTATTAAATATAAATCCAAATATAAAAGTTATCGTCCTTCCTACCATTGCTTCTTTTATGGGGTCTGATATTCTTTCAGGGATGATATATACAAACATGAATGAAGTTGATAAATATTCATTATTAATAGACCTTGGTACCAATGGAGAAATTGTACTAGGAAAAAAAGGTGAGTATATCAGTTGTTCAACAGCTGTAGGGCCAGCTTTTGAGGGGACACATATTGAAAAAGGTATGGGTGCTTTAAACGGTGCCATTAATATTTATAAAAGTCCTACGGATTATACAGTGATAGGAAATGTAGCGCCTATAGGACTCTGTGGTTCAGCTATAATAGATGCCATTCATTATCTTATGGAAAACAATAGAATAGATGAGACAGGTTTATTAACAGATAAGGATATGAAAGCTTATCTAGTAGAAGATATATATATAACCCAACAAGATGTAAGACAGATTCAAATGGCAAAAAGTGCAGTGAAGACAGGAATTGATATATTGTTAAAAGAAACAGGGATTACTTATGATGATATTCAAACTGTCTATTTAACAGGTGGCTTTGGGGAGTATGTTAACCGTCATAATGCAGGAAATATTGGGTTAATACCGAAGATGTTATTGACTAGAACAAAGACGTTACACAACACTTCATTGCAAGGTGGGATACTTTCCTTGTACGAAGAAAATCAATTAGAATTATATAAAAGATTATCTAAGGAAACAAAATATATAGAGTTGGCTAACAACAGTCAATTTCAAACACAGTTCATAGAGAACATTAACTTTACTAAGTAGGAGGCAGGAAAAGTGAATTTTAAAGACTATATAAAAGATCATATATTAATCACAGATGGTGCAATGGGGACTTATTATTCTCAACTGATTAATTCCAATCATACACTATCTGAAAAAGCAAATCTTAACAATCCAGAGGTGGTTGCTAAGATACATAAAGAATATATAGCAGCAGGAGCAAATCTGATTAGAACCAACACTTTTTCTGCCAATACGAAAGTCTTGAATGAAGGAATAGATAAAGTTAAAGAAATCATTATTGAGGGTTTTAATATTGCCAAAAAAACAGTACAAGAAAGCAATAATGATGTTATCATAGCAGCTAGTATTGGTCCGGTTCCGGAAAATGACTTTACTAGTGATGAAGAAGTAATCAATGAATATAAAATTATTGTAGATACCTTTTTACAAGAAGGGGCGGATACCTTTTTATTTGAAACTTTTTCAGATATTCATTATTTAAAAGATATTATCCCATATATTAAAAGCAAAAACCCAGAGACAACAGTTATCGCTCAATTTGCCCTTAATATTTATGGGTATACTAAAATCGGGAAAAGTGCCAATCGATTATTAGACGACTTACGTTCTATCAATGGACTAGACATTTATGGGTTTAACTGTGGAATTGGGGCAGGCCATTTGTATCAGATTATTAAGAAGTTGCATTGGAATGAAGAAGAAATCATCTCCGCTATGCCGAATTCAGGGTACCCAGATATTTTGCAAGATCGTACAGTATATATGGACAATACAGATTATTTTGTGGATACAATGATAAATATAGCCAAACTTGGTGTGAAAATGATAGGTGGGTGTTGTGGGACTACGCCTATTCATATAGAAAAATTAGCAAAGGCTATGGAAAGCTTTGATGTTAATGATGTAAAAAAGCCTACCAATAAAAAGAAAGTGGTTCAAACTCAAGAAAGAAATATCAATCCATTTGAAGCAAAACTAATGAACAACAAAGAAGTTATTGCAGTTGAATTAGATCCTCCATTTGGCAAGGACATAGAAAAAGTAATGGAGTCAGCCAATCTACTAAAAGCCAATGGGGTTGATATTATTACAATAGCAGATTCTCCAATGGGTAAACCAAGAGCAGATGCTCTTATTATTGCTTCTAAAATTGCAAGAGAAGTAAAAATCCCAACCATGCCACATATTTGTTGTAGAGACAAAAATATCATAGGGTTAAAAGCTCAAATCCTTGGGGGTTATATGGAAAACATTAGGGATATGTTATTGGTTACAGGGGACCCTATTCCTAGTGGGGATCGTAATGAAATCAAAAGTGTATTTAATCTTAATTCCATTACATTGATGGAAATGGTAAGAGAAATGAATATTGAACACTTTAAAGATGAGCCTATACATTATGGTGGTGCATTAAACCCTAATAGAGCCAATTTGGATAAAGAAATTGAGCGAATGAAAAAGAAAATAGATGCTGGTGCAACTTTCTTTTTAACACAGCCAATCTATGATGAAAAAACCTTGGAAAAAATCACATACATTAAAAGTAAGTTAGATACTAAGATTCTTGGTGGCATTCTGCCTCTTGTTAATATAAGAAACGCACGATTTATACAAAATGAAATCATAGGTATAACTGTACCTGATGAAATCATCAATCAATTTGATGAAAACATGACAAGAGAAGAAAGTGAACAAATAGGGATTGAGATAGGAAAGAATATCGCTCTTAAAATGAGAGGTATTGTAGATGGGTATTACTTTATGGTACCTTTTAATAGAGTGAATATGATCAATGAAATAATAAATGCATTGAAAAAGGGTGAAAACAAATGACAAGAAATGAATTTAAAAGTTTAATTGAAAAAAAAGAACCTATTTTATTAGATGGTGCATCTGGAACGGAATTTCAAAAACTTGGCATGCCAATTGGGGTTTGTCCTGAGAAATGGGTATTAGAAAATGCGGATGCTGTAACTATGGTTCAAAGAAAATATGTTGAAGCAGGAAGCAATATTATATATGCGCCTACCTTTGGTGCCAATCGTTTTAAGCTTGGAGATTATGGTCTTGAAGATAAAGTGGTAGAAATGAATCTAGCCTTGGTTCAGGTAACCCAAAATGCAACGAAAGGTGAAGCCCTTGTTGCAGGGAATTTATCCCCGACGGGAGAACAAATATATCCATTAGGAGATAGAGTGTTAGAAGAGTTTATTGACGTCTATAAAGAACAAGTAAAGGCCCTTGTACAAGGTGGCGTTGATTTATTTGTCATAGAAACTATGATGAGTTTGCAAGAAGCAAGAGCAGCCCTTATTGCAGTAAAAGAATCTTGTGACCTTCCTGTAATGGTAAGTATGACTTATGATGAAAGTGGCGTTACTTTATATGGGACAGATCCTTTAACAGCATTAATTACATTACAAAATTTAGGTGCTGACGCAGTTGGTATCAACTGTTCAACAGGTCCAGAAAAAATGATTCCTATTGTTGAAAAAATAAAACCACACGCCAAAGTGCCAATATTTATAAAGCCAAATGCAGGCCTTCCTAAAATGATTGATGGCACAGCAGTATATGATATGAAATCAGATACGTTTGCCAGCTATTGTAAAGAATTAATTGGTGTAGGGGCGAACATAATTGGCGGTTGCTGTGGGACAACACCTGAGTATATAAAAGAATTAAAAGATGAATTAGCAGGTCTTAAAACAATACTTCCTAATACAAAACAAGGGAGTTGTATCTCATCGGAAAGAAAAACAGTTGTGATTGACTTAGATAACGAAACAAGAATTGTAGGTGAAAGAATTAACCCTACAGGGAAAAAGCAATTACAAGCTGAGCTAAGAGAAGGCAGTTTAGATGAAGTAACAAGATTTGCATTAGAGCAAATTGAGATGGGCGCAACCATTTTAGATGTGAATGTAGGCATGAATGGTATTGATGAAAAAGAAATGATGGTTAGAGTGATTCAACATCTTAGCAGATTAGTAGATGTGCCTTTATGTATTGACTCGAGTCATATTGATGTCATAGAAGCAGCTTTAAGGGTTTATCCAGGTAGAGCTTTAGTGAATTCTATTTCCTTAGAAGAGGTAAAAATAAAAGAGTTGTTACCAATAGTGGCAAAATACGGAGCTATGTTTGTATTACTTCCTTTATCAGATAAAGGATTGCCAAAAAACATAGAAGAAAAGAAAGAAATCATACAGACTGTATTAGAAAAGGCGAAAGCATTCAATTATCAAAGAGAAGACATTGTTGTGGATGGATTGGTTACAACAGTAGCAACCAATGCCCTAGCAGCAAAAGAAACACTAGAAGTGATTAGGTTCTGTAAAGAGGATCTAGAAATGCCAACCATTGTAGGGCTATCCAATATTTCTTTTGGATTACCAAATAGAAGTTACTTAAACAGTGCTTTCTTAACAATGGCCATTGCAAGTGGATTAACAATGGCGATAGCCAATCCATCCTCTGAACTACTAATGATGGCAATGCATTCTTCAGATGTCTTGCAAAATAAAGATCCAGGCAGTATGAGATATATAAGAAAATCAAGTGAACAACAAGAAGAACAAGTTGCATTGGCATCCAATCAAGGAAAAGAAGTGAAAAATATTATCTTTGAAGCCGTTATAAAAGGGAATAAAGATAAGATTATTGAACTGATAAAAGAAGGGTTAAAAGAAGGCCATACGCCAAAACACATTATAGATACTTTTTTAATTCCTGCCATCAATAAAGTTGGAGAGTTATTTGACAAACAAATTTATTTCTTACCACAATTGATTGTAAGTGCAGAGACTATGAAAGCGGGTATTGAATTTCTTGAACCATTACTAAAAACTGGGGATTCAGAGGAAGAAGAGAAAAAACCAGTTGTTATTATGGCTACAGTAGAAGGGGATATTCACGATATCGGTAAAAATCTTGTGGTACTCATGCTTAAAAACTATGGTTTTAATGTTGTGGATCTAGGAAAAGATGTAAGTTGTGAAGCCATTGTTGAAGCTGCCATAGAATACAATGCTGATATTATTGGGTTATCTGCATTAATGACAACGACAATGATGCAGATGAAAAAGGTAGTTAAAGCCGTTGGTATGGAGAAATTAAAAGCAAAAGTGATTATTGGTGGGGCTGTTATTACTGAATCCTTTGCAGAAGAAATTGGAGCAGATGGATACTCTAAAGATGCTGCAGATGCAGTTAATCTAGTTAAAAGACTTTTGAATCAGTAAAAGAATTAATTAGGAAATAAGAGGTTATTAATTTAACTTATAAAACCATAAGTAATTTGATATTAAAAAAGCATTGACAAAAGTTTTAAATCTTGCTACAATACAACTAGTTTAAAATTAAATTAAAACATTGAGCAAGAAATGCTATGATGGAGACTTGAGATTTTATGGAATTGTATCAGAGAGCTGGTGGTTGGTGTGAACCAGTACAATAGTAAAATTTTAGATCACTCTGGAGCAGTGTCGCTGAACAAGTATTAGTAAGCGGTCAACGGTATGCCCCGTTACAGGCAAGGGTTTGATAGAACCTATATGAGTGGTCTTATTTTAATATAAGGCAATTAGGGTGGTAACGCGTGGTATATATCCTCGTCCCTACAGGTAAACTGTAGTGACGGGGTTTTTTATATATAAGGAATTGTTTTTCCTATATAAAAACATAAAGGGTCTATTTTATATAATAAAAATATAAAATGACCTACTAAGAAAATTCTAAGTCATCAAAGAAATTGCGTAAGAGATTTATTGAAAAGTATATAAAATAGTACTTTAAAAGGATTACGCTTTTCTTATGAAGCAAATGCTTTAGCAAATTAACCTTGTAACATAGCAAGTTGTTAAATCAATCTTTGTATTTACATATATTTACTGTGTTCAAGGAACAATTAATTAGAAGATGCGACAAAAAGTTAAGGAGGTGTTTGTATGAAAAGACTTGTATTATCTGTATTAGTGGCCAATCATTCAGGTGTTCTAAGTAGAGTTGCTGGCTTGTTTAGTCGAAGAGGTTACAATATTGATAGTTTATCAGTAGGCGTTACAAGTGATCCAGAAGTTTCAAGGATGACAATTGTTGCTCGTGGAGATGATCAAATATTAGAGCAAATCGTTAAACAGCTAAATAAACTGGTAGATGTTAAAAAAATAGTAGAATTACCTAGTGATGATGCGGTTTATAGAGAGCTAGCATTAATAAAAGTTAAAGCGACTGCAGATACAAGGTCTTCAATTATAGGAATAACTGATATTTTTAGAGCTAAAATAATTGATGTCGCAACAGAAGCACTTACCATTGAGATCACAGGTGATCAAAGCAAATTAGATGCATTAGTAGAACTGTTACAACCTTATGAAATTAAGGAAATTGTAAGAACAGGTCTAGCAGGCCTCAAAAGAGGAAATGAAAACATACAACACTATAAATAAAAATAAATTTAAAATTCTAGGAGGAACATTAAGATGGCAAAAATGTATTATGGAACAGATTGTAATTTAGGATTATTAGAAGGTAAAACAGTAGCAGTTATAGGTTATGGAAGTCAAGGGCATGCTCATGCATTAAATCTTCATGAGTCTGGTGTTAACGTTGTTGTAGGATTATACGAAGGAAGTAAATCTTGGGCACCAGCTGAAGCTGCTGGATTAAAAGTTGCAACAGCAGCAGAAGCGACTAAAATGTCAGATTTCATTATGTTAGCATTACCTGATGAAAAACAAGGTGATATTTACAATGAAAGTATTGCTCCAAACTTAGAAGCTGGAAACGCTTTAGTATTTGCTCACGGATTTAACATCCACTTTGGTCAAATAGTACCACCAGCTGATGTAGATGTATTTATGGTTGCTCCAAAAGGACCTGGTCATACAGTACGTTCTCAATACGAAGAAGGAAAAGGTGTTCCTTGTTTAATCGCAATTCACCAAGATGCAACTGGTAATGCAAAAGATTTAGCTCTTGCATATGCAGCGGGTATCGGTGGCGCTAGAGCGGGTATCTTAGAAACAACTTTCCAAGAAGAAACTGAAACAGATCTTTTTGGTGAGCAAGTAGTATTATGTGGTGGTGTAAGTGAATTAATCAAAGCTGGTTTTGAAACTTTAGTAGAAGCTGGATACCAACCAGAAAGTGCATACTTTGAGTGTTTACATGAATTAAAATTAATCGTAGACTTAATCAACCAAGGTGGATTAAACTACATGAGATATTCAATAAGTGATACAGCTGAGTATGGAGATTACTCAATTGGAAAACGTATTGTAACAGATGCTACTAAAGCAGAAATGAAAAAAGTATTAGGAGAAATCCAAGATGGAACATTTGCTAGAAACTGGATCGTTGAAAACAAAGTAAATCGTCCTGGATTTACTGCAAGAAGAAGAATGGAATCAGAGCATCAAATTGAAGTAGTTGGAAAAGAATTACGTAAAATGATGAGTTGGATTAAAAAATAATAGATTGAGTGGTCGGTCTGGACCGACCTCCTTTCTTATATATTAGGAAACTTACAGTTTCCTAATATATAAGAAAATAGTATAAATACTCATTATTATTACAAGAGATATAACAAAATTTATGGAAAATTAACATGACTCATTACATATAATTTTGTGGAAAGAAAAAATTTAAATCTAAAGAAAAATCAATAGATTCGTATTTTTAGTTAAATGAGAAAAAGTTAGAGTTATTTAGATATAAGCTTTAAGTTTTTTCTTTCAAAATGAAATGACTAAGAATAGTCAACTATTTCTTGGAAACAAGATGAGGTTAGGTTTGGCAATATAAAGGAGGTATAAAGATGCGTCAAATTAAAGTGTTCGATACAACGTTAAGAGACGGAGAGCAATCTCCTGGGTGTAGTATGAATTTAGAAGAAAAGATCAAAGTGGCATTACAGCTAGAAAAGCTTGGGGTAGATGTAATGGAAGCTGGTTTTGCAATTGCTTCACCAGGAGACTTTGAGGCAGTTAAGAAGGTAGCAGAAACCATTAAAAATTCAACAGTTGCAAGTTTGTCTAGAGCACTTACTAAAGATATAGACCGTGCTTGGGAAGCTGTAAAATATGCCGTATCACCAAGAATTCATACTTTCTTGGCAACATCGGATATCCATATGCAATACAAACTTAAAAAAACACCAGAACAAGTGTTAGAACAAGCAACAGAAATGGTTAAATACGCAAAAAAATTCTGTTCAGATATTGAGTTTTCAGCAGAAGACGCATCTAGGTCTGATAAAGACTTTTTATGTAGGGTTTTTGAAAGTGTTATTAATGCTGGTGCAACGGTTATAAATATACCTGATACAGTAGGTTACACAACACCGGATGAATTCTACGACATTATATCTTATATAAAAAATAATGTTTCAAACATTCATAAAGCGGATATTTCTGTACATTGTCATAATGACTTAGGTTTAGGTGTTGCCAATTCATTAGCAGCCATTAGAGCAGGGGCTTCTCAAGTAGAATGTACCATTAATGGTATTGGAGAGCGAGCAGGAAATGCAGCGCTAGAAGAAGTGGTAATGGCGCTTGCAACAAGAAAAGATATTTATGGTGTAGAGACAGGCATTAACACAACAGAAATCTACCCAACAAGTCGTTTGATTACATCTGTAACAGGGTCTTTGATTCAAGCCAATAAAGCTATTGTAGGAGCTAATGCATTTGCTCATGAGTCTGGAATACATCAACATGGCGTATTAGCCAATAAAAGTACTTATGAAATAATGACACCAGAATCTGTTGGATTAACAGAAAATAAAATGGTATTAGGAAAACATTCAGGCCGTCACGCCTTTGAAGATAGACTAAACCATTTAGGATATAATTTAACAAAAGAAGAAATTGAAGAGGCTTTCCAAGCTTTTAAAGTTCTTGCAGATAAGAAAAAAACAGTAACGGACAGAGACATAGAAGCCTTAGCAGGTCAAAAACAAGTCCATACACCAGAAATTTATACCTTTGAGCGTTTTGTTACCAACAGTGGTAATACAATTACTGCAACAGCTAATGTAAAAATTTCAAGAGACGAGGCAGTATTTGAAGAGGTATCTACTGGTGATGGTCCAATTGATGCTGCATTTAAAGCAATTGATAAGATTGTTGGTATAGATTTCTCCTTAGAGGATTATAAGATTCAAGCAGTAACTGAAGGCAAAGATGCTCAAGGTGCTGTAGTGATTAAGCTTTTAAAAGATGGTAAAATTTATAAAGGTAGTGGACTAAGTACAGATATTATTGAAGCAAGTATAAAAGGTTATATTAATGCAATCAATAAAATGCTGTATGCTTCATCGAAACAAGAAAAGGAGGCAACAGAAGATGTCGAGGGTAGAGATATTTGATTCAACTCTAAGAGATGGTGCTCAGGCAGAAGGAATTTCTTTTTCAGTTGAAGATAAACTAAAAATTGTTAAAGCGATGGATGAGTTAGGTGTGGCTTATATTGAAGCTGGTAATCCAGGTTCAAACCCTAAAGATTTAGAGTTTTTTAGAAGAGTAAAAGACATACAACTAAATAATGCTAAGTTGACAGCTTTTGGAAGCACCAGAAGAAGAAATATTAATGTTTCTGATGATGCCAATGTTAAATCAATGCTTGAAGCAAATACAGAAGCTGTTGCAATCTTTGGGAAGAGTTGGGATTTTCATGTTACAGATATTATACAAACAACTTTAGAAGAAAATCTTAAAATGATAGAAGAAACAATGGCTTTCTTTAAGGAAAATGGCAAAGAAGTATTTTTCGATGCAGAGCATTTTTTTGATGGATATAAAGCCAATCCAGAGTATGCACTACAAGCATTAGAAGCTGCTGTAAAAGGTGGTGCAGATTGCTTGGTATTATGCGATACTAACGGAGGGGCAATGCCTCTTGAAGTGTATGAGATTACCAAAAAAGTATGTGAGACCTTTTCAGTAAGAGTTGGGATACATACCCATAATGATTGTGGAATGGCAGTTGCCAATTCTATGATGGCTGTTGAAGCAGGTGCAACACATATTCAAGGGACATATATTGGTTTTGGTGAGCGATGTGGCAATGCTAATCTAAGTACAATAATTGGTAACTTACAACTTAAAAAAGGTTATCACTGTATTCCAGAGGAAAACCTAGAAACACTAACGTCTACAGCTTTATTTGTTGCAGAAATTGCAAACATCGTTCTATACGATAAAGAACCTTATGTTGGAAGAAGTGCTTTTACCCATAAAGGTGGCATGCATATAGATGGTGTAAACAAAGCATCGCATTCATTTGAACATATTAATCCTGAATTAGTTGGGAATACAAGAAGATTTTTAATGTCAGAGGTTGCAGGTAGAAGTACAATACTTAAGAAAATTGCAAAAATAGCACCAGAGATTACAAAAGACTCTGAGGAAGCAAAACAAATCATTGATCGATTAAAAGAATTAGAACATGAAGGCTACCAATTTGAAGGTGCAGAAAGCACATTTGAATTAATTATAAGAAAGCATTTAGGCAAATACAAATCATTCTTTGAATTAGAAAACTTCAAAATTATCGGAGAAAAACCAGCCAAAGACTCAAAATTTAGTGCCTATGCAATGGTAAAGGTAAATGTTGATGGTAACGAAGAATTTACTGCGGCTGAAGGGGATGGACCAGTTCATGCTTTAGATATTGCACTTAGAAAAGCACTAGAAGTATTCTATCCTCAGCTTAAAGAAGTACATCTTACAGATTATAAGGTAAAAGTCTTAGATTCAAAAGATGCTACAGCAGGTAAGGTTAGAGTTCTTCTAACATCATCAGATGGAAAAAATGTGTGGTCAACTGT
The DNA here is from genome assembly GCF_004342165.1 of Natranaerovirga pectinivora. Taxonomy (NCBI): domain Bacteria; kingdom Bacillati; phylum Bacillota; class Clostridia; order Lachnospirales; family Natranaerovirgaceae; genus Natranaerovirga; species Natranaerovirga pectinivora. Next base: position 403,922 of record NZ_SMAL01000002.1, read on the forward strand.
AGGGGTTTCTTCTGATATCATTAAAGCAAGTTTAATTGCTTTAGTAGATTCTATAGAAGTTAAGTTATTAAGAGATTTGGAAAATAAAATGAGAGCATATATGTAAAAGTTGAAAAATATAGGCAGATTATTTAGAGATTATGAAAAACTATTCATTAAAATATAAAACTATAAAACTAAAAATGAAGAAAGAAGGGTATACAGATGAATTATAAATTAGCAGTAATACCAGGAGACGGAATAGGACCAGACATTATAAGAGAAGCTAAAAAAGTACTTAATAAAGTAGGAGAAATTTACGGTCATAATTTTGAATACACAGATTTATTAGCAGGTGGGGCAGCCCTTGATGCTGAAGGTATACCACTACCACAAAAAACAATGGATGTATGTAAAGAAAGTGATTCTGTATTACTTGGTGCAGTGGGTGGGCCAAAATGGGATAATTTAGATGGAAAAATGCGTCCGGAGCAAGCATTATTAGGACTTAGAAGAGGATTAGGATTATTTGCTAATCTTAGACCAGCGGTACTATTTAATGAATTAAAAGCGGCTTGCCCACTTAAAGATGAAATCATTGGTGATGATGGTTTAGATATTATGTGTGTGAGAGAACTTACAGGAGGTATCTACTTTGGGAAAAGAGGTACTGAAGGGACTAAGGCATTTGACACATTAGAGTATAGCGAAGAAGAAGTAAGAAGAATAGCAATTAGAGCTTTTGATATTGCAATGAAAAGAAATAAAAAAGTAACAAGTGTTGATAAAGCAAACATATTAGATTCTTCTCGTTTATGGAGAAAAGTTGTAGATGAAGTTGCTAAAGATTATCCAGAAGTTTCTTATGAACATATGTATGTTGACAATGCAGCTATGCAATTAATAAGATATCCAAAACAATTTGATGTTATATTAACTGGTAATATGTTTGGAGATATTCTTTCAGATGAAGCAAGTATGATAACAGGTTCCATTGGAATGTTACCATCTGCAAGTTTAGGAGAAACTGGAAAAGGTATGTATGAGCCAATCCATGGTTCTGCTCCTGATATCGCTGGACAAAATATTGCTAATCCTATCGCTACAATTTTATCTGTGTCTATGATGTTAAGATATTCATTTAACTTAGAAAAAGAAGCTGATGCAGTAGAAAATGCTGTTAAATTAGTTTTAGAAAAAGGATATAGAACAAAAGATATTTGTGCTGGTGCTCCAAGTATTGGAACAGATGAAATGGGCGATTTAATCGTTAAAGAATTAAAATAGAAATCTACTTAATTAAGAGTAGAAAAACTTTTGGAAAATTAAGATGTACAGATACGTAAACCGTTTTTTATAGAAATGTGAAGGTGATATTCATGTCAAGTAGAGTAGTAGTAGAAGGGGCTCAAAGAGCACCACATAGATCTTTGTTTAAAGCAATGGGTTATACAGATGAAGAATTAAAAAAACCACTTATAGGAATTGTTAATTCACAAAATGATATTGTACCTGGGCATATTCACTTAGATACAATTGTAGACGCTGTTAAAACAGGCGTGTTAATGGGTGGTGGAACACCGATTACATTCCCTGCTATAGCAGTTTGTGATGGTATTGCTATGGGTCACAAAGGCATGCATTATTCTCTAGTAACAAGAGAACTTATTGCAGACTCAGTTGAGGCGATGGCTTATGCTCATGGATTTGATGCATTGGTAATGGTGCCTAACTGTGATAAAAATGTACCTGCTATGTTAATGGCAGCAGCAAGAATCAATGTACCGACAGTTATTATTAGTGGTGGTGCCATGTTAGCGGGTAAAGTAACTTGTAACCCTAATGATGTAAGTTTATCATCTGTTTTTGAAGCTGTTGGCTCAGTTGCAACAGGCAAATTAACAGATGAAGAATTATATGAATACGAAGAAAAAGCTTGTCCAACCTGTGGATCATGTTCAGGAATGTTTACAGCTAATAGTATGAACTGTTTAACGGAAGTATTAGGATTAGGATTACCTGGTAATGGTACGATTCCTGCAGTTTACTCAGAAAGAATACGCTTAGCGAAACAAGCAGGTTTAAAAGTAATGGAAATGTTAGAAAAAAACATAAGACCATTAGATTTAATGACTGATAAAGCATTTGATAATGCCCTTACGGTGGATATGGCTCTAGGTTGTAGTACAAACAGTATGTTACATTTACCTGCAATAGCTTATGAAGCTGGTATTGAGCTGAGTTTAGAAAAAGCAAATGAAATCAGTGAAAGAACACCTAACTTATGTAGGTTAAGCCCTGCTGGACATCATCATATACAAGATTTATATGAAGCAGGTGGCGTTCAAGCCGTTATGAAAGAGTTAAGTAAAAAAGATTTATTACATCTTGATATTATGACAGTAACAGGTAAAACCATTGGTGAAAATATTGAGAGTAGTGTTAATAGAAACAATACAGTTATTAGAAATATTGAAGAACCTTATAGTGCTACTGGTGGTATAGCTGTATTAAAAGGTAATATTGCCCCACTTGGATGTGTTGTAAAAAGATCTGCTGTTGCAGATGAAATGATGAAACATACAGGACCAGCAAGAATATTTGATAGCGAAGAAGATACCATTAAAGCTATATTAGGTGGCGATATTAAAGCTGGAGATGTGGTTGTTATACGCTATGAAGGACCAAAAGGTGGACCAGGGATGCGTGAGATGTTATCACCAACTTCTGCATTGGCTGGAATGGGTCTTGATAAACAAGTTGCTCTTCTTACAGATGGACGTTTTAGTGGTGCTACAAAAGGTGCATCCATAGGACATGTTTCTCCAGAAGCAGCAGTTGGGGGACCAATTGCATTGGTACAAGAAGGGGATATTATCTCTATTGATATTCCTAACTATAGTATTCACTTAGAAGTAGATGATGCTGAGTTAGAAAGCAGACAAAAAGAATGGAAGCCAAGACCTCCTAAGATTGATAAAGGGTATCTTGTTAGATATGCGGCTTTGGTTACTTCTGCTAATACAGGTGCTGTATTAAAGGCTTAATTGATAAACCATTAACCCCGCTACTTATAGTGGTGGGGTTATTTTATAAGGTTTGGTCAGTGGTTTATTCAAGGAATATATAATGATTTTGGCTGCCTTTCCTTTCAGCCGGTCGACGCCAAAACCATTATATATTCCTTGAATAAACGTGTCGGGTAATCATAAGATAAAAAAATAAAACAATTATACATAAAATAGAAAGGAGTGATGCTTGTGTTATTAACAGGTGCACAAATTTTAATTGAGTGCTTAAAAGAGCAAAATGTAGATACTATATTTGGGTTTCCAGGTGGAGCTGTTTTAAATATATACGATGAACTTTATAAAAGTAGTAAAGAAATTAGACATATTCTAACATCTCATGAGCAAGGTGCATCCCATGCCGCTGATGGTTATGCCAGATCAACGGGTAAAGTAGGTGTTGTTATTGCAACATCAGGACCAGGGGCAACAAATCTTGTGACGGGAATTGCAACAGCTTATATGGATTCAGTGCCTATGGTTGCTATTACAGGAAATGTGCCAGTTTCTTTATTAGGTCGAGATAGTTTTCAAGAAGTTGATACGGCGGGCATAACAATGCCTATTACAAAACACAATTATATCGTTAAAGATGTAAAAGACTTGGCAGATACCATTAGAGAGGCTTTTTATATTGCTCAAGAAGGCAGACCAGGGCCTGTATTAATTGATATTCCTAAAGATATTACAATTAATAAAACTGAATATATAAAAGCTGAGCCCAAAGTAGTTGATAGAAGTTTAGATGAGATTGATAGTACATCCCTTGATGTGGCTATTGAACTTATAAAAGCCTCTAAAAAACCATTTATCTATGCTGGTGGTGGGGTAATATTATCTGAGGCAGCTGATAATTTGTTAAAATTTGCTGAAACCATTCAAGCACCCGTAACATGTAGTTTGATGGGTCAAGGTGGATTTCCTGGAGAACACCCATTGTATACAGGTATGGTAGGAATGCATGGTAGTAAAGCTTCTAATATAGGCATTACACACTGTGATTTATTAGTTGTTATTGGCGCTAGATTTAGTGATAGAGTTATTGGAAAAGCAGATAGTTTTGCTAAAAGAGCAAAAGTATTGCATATTGATATTGATCCAGCAGAAGTCAATAAGAACATTAAAACATATCATCATATTATTGGGGATATAAAAGGCGCTTTAGAAAAAATTAATAATAGCCTTGAGCCAATGGATAGAGAAGAGTGGATTACAGAAGTTACTGAGTTAAAGCAAAAATATCCGCTTAAATATAAGGATACCTGTCTAACGGCTCAATATGTTCTAGAAAAGCTGTATGAAGTGACCAATGGAGAAGCTATCATAACAACAGAAGTTGGACAACATCAAATGTGGGCAGCACAGTTTTACAAGTATAATCATCCTAGAACATTTCTATCCTCTGGTGGTTTAGGAACTATGGGATATGGATTTGGGGCTTGTATTGGTGCTCAAGTAGCTAACCCAGATAAGGTGGTAGTTAATATTGCTGGTGATGGCAGTTTCAGAATGAATCTAAATGAAATTGCAACAGCGGTAAGATATAACTTACCATTAATCGTACTTGTTATGAACAATCACGTATTGGGAATGGTTCGTCAATGGCAGAATCTATTCTATGAAGAGAGATATTCTTATACCACATTAGATAGAGATATTGATTATGTTAAATTAGCAGAAGCATTTGGTGCGGTTGGATATAATCTGACAGAAAAAGAAGAGGTAGAAGAAGTATTAAAGAAAGCCATTGAAGAAAAGAGACCAGTTATAATTAATTGTGAGATCGATAAAGATGATAAGGTGTGGCCTATGGTAGCGCCAGGTGCTCCAATTGATAATATTATGGTAGGAGAGTAAAGATTTAACCAACTATCTCAAGGATTAAAGTGGGGACTATAGATGTATTCTTAAGCTTATCTTATGTTTATATAAGAAAAAATATATAAAGGTATGTTTTCTAAATCTATAGAGACTTAAATCCTAGGAATGGTTGGTTTTATTGTCAACAAAAAGAGTTAAAACTTTAACAAGTAAGAGTATCACTATTGACTAATTTATGGTAATAGTTTATCATAAAAATAAGTGTGAAATCGCAAAAAGATTAGTATAATACAATAATTTTAATCGATTTCTTTATATTAAAAGGAGGTTATCTAAATGAATCGTGTTTATAATTTTTCAGCAGGTCCAGCAACTTTACCTGTAGAAGTTCTAGAACAAGCAGCCCAAGAAATGGTTAACTATAAAGGAACAGGTATGTCCGTTATGGAAATGAGCCATCGTTCCAAAGCATATGAAGAAATAATAAATAATGCAGAAAAAACGCTAAGAGAGATTATGGAAATACCTGATAACTATAAAGTATTGTTTTTACAAGGTGGGGCATCTTTACAATTTGCAATGATCCCAATGAATTTAATGACTAAACATAAAAAGGCATTAATGCTTAATACAGGTGCTTGGTCTAAAAAAGCAATATCAGAAGCTAAAAAATTCGGCGAAGTTGTGGTTAAAGCATCTTCAGAAGATAAAACTTTTAATTACATTCCAGATGTAGAATCACTAGATTTATCAGAAGATGCAGATTATGTATACATTACGAATAATAATACTATTTATGGTACACGTTTTACAACATTACCTGATACTAAAGGAAAGCCATTAGTAGGTGATATGTCATCTAATATCTTATCAGAAAAAATAGATGTATCTCAATATGGCATTATTTTTGCGGGTGCTCAAAAAAATATTGGACCTGCTGGTGTTACAGTTGTTATTATTCGTGAAGATTTAATAGGTCATGCCGATGCTTCTGTACCAACTATGTTAGATTATAAAACACATGTAGATAATGATTCTATGTTTAACACGCCTCCAACATACAGTATTTATATTGCTGGACTTGTATTTGAGTGGATTAAAAAATTAGGTGGCGTTTCAGCAATGGAAAAAATCAATAATGAAAAAGCAAATATCTTATATAACTACTTAGATGAAAGCAAATTATTTTCAGGAACAGCTGAGAAAAAAGACAGATCCTTAATGAATATTCCATTTATCCTTCCTACAGAAGAATTAAATGCTCAATTTATTAAAGAAGCTGCTGCCAAAGGGTTTGTTACTTTAAAAGGTCACCGTTCAGTTGGTGGTATGAGAGCAAGTATTTATAATGCAATGCCAGTTGAAGGTGTTCAAAAGCTTGTTGACTTTATGAAAGAATTTGAAGCTAAAAACAGCTAATAGTAAAGAATAAGTAGCTAAAAAATAATGAAGGTGGGAAAATAATGAAAAAAATTCGTTGTCTAAATCCTATTTCAAACCAAGGATTAGATTTATTAGAAAAAGATCTATATCAAATAGTAGAAACCGATGATGCGGATGCCATACTTCTTAGAAGTTTTAAAATGCATGATTTTGAAATATCTGATTCAGTAAAATCTATTGGTAGAGCAGGGGCAGGGGTAAATAATATACCCATTGATAAATGTTCTGAAAAAGGTGTTGTTGTTTTTAATACGCCAGGAGCCAATGCAAATGGTGTAAAAGAATTAGTAATCGCAAGTCTATTATTATCTTCAAGAGATATTGTTGGTGGTATCAACTGGGTAAAAGGTCTTGAAGGAGATAGCGAAGTAGCAGCAAAAGTAGAAAAAGGCAAATCACAATTTGTAGGACCAGAAATATTAGGTAAAAAAATGGGTGTTATTGGCTTAGGTGCTATTGGTGCTTTAGTTGCTAATACAGCAGTTGGATTAGGAATGGAAGTTCTAGGGTATGATCCATTTATTTCTGTTGAAGCCGCTTGGAGTTTATCAAGAGCAGTAAAAAGATCTATTAACTTAGATGAAATCTTTGCTGAATGTGATTATATATCAATACATGTTCCTGTAATAGCAGAAACAAAAGGTATGATTAATAAAGATGCTTTTGCCAAAATGAAAGATAATGTACGTATTATTAATCTTTCAAGAGGCGAGTTAGTTAATGATGATGACTTAGAAGAAGCAATAAAATCAGGTAAAGTAGCTAAATACGTTACAGATTTCCCTAATGAAAAAGTAGTGTCAATGGAGAATGTTATTTCTATACCTCACTTAGGGGCTTCTACACCAGAATCAGAAGATAATTGTGCAATAATGGCAGTAATTCAAACAAAAGATTACTTATTAAATGGAAATATAACAAATTCAGTTAATTATCCAGCATGTAATATGGGTGTTTGTCAAACGGCGGCTAGAGTAGCAATTAATCACAAAAATGTACCTAATATGGTTGGCCAAATTACAACTTTATTGGCTAACAACAATATAAATATTGTAGATATGATTAATAAGAGCAAGCAACAATGGGCTTATACATTAATTGATGTTGAAAATGAAGTAGCAGAAAACATCGTAAAAGAATTAGAAAATATTGAAGGCATCGTTAAAGTAAGAGTAATATAGTAACAGGTTGAGCTGCCCAAAAATCAGACGTTTTTTAGGCAGCTCTTTTCTATATACATGGATATAATAGAATTAGTATTACAACTAATAACGAGAGGGCTGAGATAAATGATAAACTTTAAAAGGAAATCGAATAAACAGCTACGAAACCAAGTGATTAGACAAGATAATAATAATGACATTGATACTATAATAGAAGTACTTAAAGATATTAATGAGAACTTTAAATCTAATAAATCTTTTTATGTAGATGACGACAAATTTGAGAACAAAGAGCTTACTAAGAGATTCAATGAACTATTGGATTTATTTAATGGTAATGAAGTAATTGATACATTAAATAAATCTATTAATAACGTGACCCAAGTGGATTTTGTTTCGAGCATGTTAAATAGTGTGAGGAATCAAAACAATTCCTTAGATAGTATGGTTAGTTCAAGTGAAGAATTAAAGGCATCAGTAGAAGAAGTTAGTAATAATACTCAGCAAATTGTTGAGTTTACTAATGAAACCTACAAGAATTCAAAAGAAAGTGTAGAGAATATAAAGGAGTCAATTGCATTCGTAAAAAAATCCTTTGAAGACATTCAAGAGATAAGTGAAAGAGTTGATAATTTTAACGATAAAATGCAATCTATTACAAAAATTATTGATGTTGTAAAAAGCATTGCAGAACAAACAAATTTATTATCTTTAAATGCAAGTATAGAGGCTGCAAGAGCAGGGGAACATGGATTAGGATTTGCAGTAGTTGCTGATGAAGTAAGAAAACTTTCAGAAAGCACTAAAAACTCAGCCATTGATATTGAAGAAATTATAAAAGAATTACAAGGTGACATTAATGTCTTAGTTGAAAATATGAATAGTACATCAAACCAATTAGAAAATGGTAATAACCTTGTATCAACATCTGTTGATTCTGTCATAAAAATAAACGATTATATGGGTCAAATAAATGAAACAATATCTAGAATTGCAAGAACAATAATTGAACAAGATACTGTTATGGATACGATAACAAAAGATATGAATGGTCTATCAGAAGAATCAAAGTATTTGGATGAATACTGTAATGAAACAGGAAAATTGATTTTCGAGATGGCAAGGTTGAATGATAGAGTGAGAGGTAGACTATCAAGATACTCACCATATATTAGTTTTAAAGAGTGGATTGAGATATATAAAACGGACCACGTGATGTTTGTATATAGAATTCAAAACATGTTATTAGGATTTGAAAAGCTAGAATTAGAGAAAATGAACAATCCAAAAGCTTGTAAATTAGGAACATGGTATTTCAATATTGACGATACAGCTTTAATTAACAAAGCTGAGTTCCAAGCTATTGGAAAGAATCATAATGAATTACATAGGTTAGCAGATCTTATTATAAAAGATTATTATAGTGGGAATATTGATAGTGCAAAATTAAATTATGGTAAGATGAAAGCACCACTAGAAGAGTTAATTAAAAATATGGACATTATTAAAAATATACTATAGGGTTAAATCTAGGAGGAAGAAAAAATGGCTATAATTAAACCATTTGCTGCTGTAAGGCCAACAGACAAAGAAGTTAAAAATGTAGCAGCATTACCATATGATGTAGTAAATAGAGAAGAGGCTAAAGAAATTGTAAAAAATCAGCCGAATTCTTTTTTGAAAATCGATCGTGCTGAAGTACAATTAGAAAGTTCAGTAAGCACATATGATCAACAAGTTTACTTAAGAGCAAGAGATACTTTAAATGAAATGATAAATGAAGGGATTTTTATAAGAGAGGATAAAAAAGTCTTCTACTTATACCAATTAACTATGGATGGTAGAAAACAAACAGGACTTGTTGCTTGTTCATCAATAGACGATTATATTAATAATGTTATTAAAAAACATGAAAAAACCAGAGAAGCAAAAGAGCAAGATAGAATTAATCACGTGGACTACTGTAATGCTCAAACGGGCCCAATCTTTTTAGCCTACCGTTCAAATGATACAATTAAAAACATAGTAGATGAAGTTAAAGAAGCTAACAAACCAATCTATGATTTTGTTGCAGATGATAATATTGGACATACTGTATGGATTATTAATGAAGATGAAAAAATTGAAGCCATTGAAAAAGCATTTGTGGCTATAGAAAACACATATATTGCTGATGGGCATCATAGAACAGCTTCAGCGGTAAAAGTAGGATTAAAAAGAAGAGAAGAGAATCCAGGATATAATGGAAGTGAAATGTTTAATTATTTCTTATCAGTAATCTTCCCACAAGATGAATTAATGATTTTACCATATAATAGAGTGGTTAGAGACTTAAATGGTAATGATGAAGGATCACTAATTGAAGAAATAAGCAAATCTTTTGAAGTTGAACTTATTGGAGAAGAACCATTTCAACCTACTGAAAAAGAAACTTTTGGAATGTTTTTAAATGATAATTGGTATAAGTTAACTATAGATAAGGCTTTAGTAGATAATGAGGATCCTGTTAAAAAATTAGATGTATCATTATTACAAGATTACTTACTAGATCCAATATTGAATATTAAAGATCCAAGAGTAGATGATAGGATTGATTTCGTTGGTGGAATAAGAGGATTAAAAGAGTTAGAAAAAAGAGCTACATCAGATATGAAAGTTGCTTTTTCAATGTACCCAACATCTATTGAAGAGTTATTTGAGGTATCCGATGCTGATAAACTGATGCCACCAAAATCAACATGGTTTGAGCCTAAACTTAGAAGTGGTATTTTTATAAATACCATTGATAAATAACAAAGAAAATGTGTGCATTGCACACATTTTCTTTGTAGATACATATTTTAAAGAAAAAAATAACATATACCAATTTGTTTATAGTATAATGAAAGAGTATGATATATAGGAGGGATTGAAATGAACAATAGAGATTTTACTGAAGAAGTCATTGATATTGGAGCAAAAGGAAATTTTGACAAATACAAAAAAAATGTTAAGAATTATACAACACTAGGAATTATGGTTGTATTACTTATAATTTTATCGCTTAACAGTGTTTACAAAGTAGATGATGGAACTGTAGGTGTGGTTATAAGGTTAGGAAAAGTTTCAAAAGTAGAAAGAAGTGCAGGAATACATTTTAAAATACCACTGATAGATAGTGTAAGAAGTGTGAATACTTCAAGAGTTAGTATAATGGAATATGGCTATCAAACAGTGAGAAGAGGTACTGAGACTTCAGAGCCTGTATATGCTGAAAATTTTGATGAGGCAACTATAATTGTAGATGCTGTTAACAATAATGCCTCTATAGCACTCATATATCTTATGGTACAGTATAGAGTAGTGGATCCAGTGAATTATTTGTTTAAAGTAGATGATATTGAAGGGACTCTAAGATTGGCATTAGAAGATTCAATTAGAACCACCGTTCAAGAACTCACTTTAGACGAGGCAAAAAAAGAAAAACCACTTATAGACACAAGAGTTAAGGAAGTATTACAACAAAAAATGTATCAATATGAATCAGGTATTGATATAATATCTGTCCAAACACAAGATGTTGAATTTCCTTCAAATGTAGAGATTGCATATCAAGAAAAAGAGAATGCTAATCAATATAAAAACAGTAAACTAGAAGAGGCGGAAAAATACAGCAATACAGTAATGCCAAGGGCTCATTCCCAAGCAACACAAATGATGGAAGAAGCTAAAGCATATGAAAGGCAAGTAATTGCTCAGGCTAACGCAGATGTTGCTCAATTTAATGCCCTTTACAATGAATATATTGTTAATCCTGAAATTATCCAAGAAAGATACTACATAGAAGCAATGAGAGCATTTATCGAGAATAATAATGTTATTATTGATAACACCGTAGACGATTCAATATATAAATTCTTTAATTTTAATAATAATGCTTTAAGACAAAGTGTTATAGACTAGGGGGTGGATTTATGAAGAAAACAGGAATTATAATAGGGATAATTTTTATACTGACATTAATAATTTTAAGTAGTTCAACATTTATAGTTAATGAAGATGAAATAGCAGTTATTAGGAATTTTGGTCGTGTTACGGCAATAATAGTTAATCCATCTGACAAAGAACAAGTCATTGGCAACCTAAAAAATAATGATAGATATGAATCAGTGAAACTGAAAACAGAAAAAGGGTTGCACTTTAAAATACCATTTATACAAAGTATCAATAAATTTACTAGTAAAAACTTAACTTATAAATCTAATACAGCAATTATTCAAACTAGAGATGATAAAAAACTTGAAATTGCGATGTATGCTCAATATAGAATAATAGATCCACTTGTATTTAGTCTTACAGTAAGCACATTAGAAAATATGAGGCAGACTATGGATAACAGAGTTTTTCCAGTGGTTATTAACTCAGCAAACACCTTAATTTTTAATCAATTTTTTTATCAAAATACTCTAGATAATATGATACAAAGTAAACAAGCAGAGTTAAATAAAGAATTGGAAAGAGATTTTGGAATACGGGTAACAGACATAGGCATTAATCGAAAAAACTTCCCAGAGAGTAATGTAGCGGCAATAGAATCTAAGATGGCCATGCAGATTGAAAAAGAAAGAGAAAGTTTAATTGCAGAAGGAGATAAGGTTTTTGTAGAAGAAAAAGCAAAGACTGATAGGATACAAAAAGAAATTATTGCAGCAGCCCTAGAGGAGTCTGCAAAAATCAAAGCATCGGCAGATGGTGAGGCATTAAAAATTTATCAAGAATCATTGGTTAAAGATTTTGAGTTTTATAGATTCATAGAAAGAATGGATGTGTATAAACACATGAATGATATTACCATATTTTTAGATAGAGATAACGATTTGCTTGAGTTTATAAATGGATATTAGAAAAAGGATGTGCATAAAGCACATCTTTTTCTAATAGAAGAACTAGTTGTAAATAGTATGATAATACTATGTAAAAACTGTAATATTAAGGTTAGATTAAGTATATTGTTAAAAATGTGCAAGTCTGATAATATCTAATATATATTTGTTCAGTGAGGTGGTTAAAAAAATTACAGTCCTAATAATTATAGAATTTAATATGAATGGTTAAAAATAGATATAATTAGTTATAGATATGGAGGATAAAGGATGAAAAAGAAGTATAGGCTAATCTTATGTGTATTAATAATATGTAATATACTGCTTACAACAATTATGGTTCCAATGAATATATATTCTACTAAAATTAGTGCAAAATCAAATAATGAAATAATTGATGAAAAAAGTGTAAATATAGGAAAAAATGTTAGTTATACATGGATTGATATGAAAGTCAATAACAAACCTGAAAAGATACATATAGTAGAGTTTGATTTGCAAAATCCAAATTTAGAATTACAAGCAGTTAAAAGTAATGGGTATGTGTATGGATTTGAAGAACTAAGTAAAACAGCTAAAAGTATAGATAAAGAACAGAATAGGGTTATTGCGGGTATTAATGGGGATTTTTTTCATACAAATTCAGGAATACCTATTGGTATGTTTATAAATGATGGAGAACTTTTAGTAACCCCCCCTGGAGATTGGTATGCTTTTGGTATAAAAGAAGACAATACCACTATAATTGGCAAAAGTCCTAGAGTTAATAAACATTTAATTACAGTAGATAATTCATATAATATTTCTCATATTAATAGAATACCTGCAATAAGTGAAGCTCTCATACTATTTACAGACCAATTTTTCACTTCCACAAAAACCAATAATGAAAGAGACGAAATCATTTGTAAGGTTATTGATGGAGGGTCAAGAAGTGGAGAAACTATGATTCTAGAGGTAATAGAGATTAGAAGAGGTCTTGGTAATTCAACAATACAAGAAGGGCAAGTTGTTATTTCTGCATCTGGAAAATATAAAAAGGCCCTTGCTAATGTAAATATTGGGGATCATTTAATGACTCGAATTGAACTAGAAGATGAGTGGAAAAATGTAAAAATGGCAGTTGGAGGCGAAGGATTTATAGTTAGAAATGGAGAAATTGAACCTCCTAAAAACAATTTTTCTCATCCAAGAAGTGCCATCGGGGTAAAAGAAGATGGTCAAATTGTTATGTTCCAAGTAGATGGGAGATCTTTAGGAATTAGTGAAGGGTTAACACTAGAAGAGGTAGGGCGCCTAATGAAGGATATGGGTGTAATAAATGCTATTAATCTAGACGGTGGAGGTTCATCAGCTATAGTCGCTAGGTTACCAGGACAAAAATTAACAACATTATTAAACAACCCTTCTGATGGTAGAGAAAGAAGAGTGGCAAACTCATTACTACTAGTAGATACATCTGAACTAGGAGAAGCAGCTCATTTGGTGATACGCCCTAATGTAGCTAGAATTCTAGTAGGAAGTGAATATAAATTTAATAGTGTGGCAGTGGATGAGAATTATTATCCTGTAGAGTATAATGAAAAGCCATTATGGATTGTTGATAATGAGAATTTTGGTTCAATCACTTTAGATGGAAAGTTTACAGCAGGTAAAAATCCAGGAATATTAGATGTATGGGCATTCTCAGAATATATTTATGGTAGTAGTTCTGTTGAAGTTGTTGCAGATATCACAAATATAAAGCTTAACCATAGCAATGTGGCCCTTAGTAGCGGTGAAACAATAAATTTCAAAATAACAGCAACAAGAAATGGTCAAGTTATTGAATCGACTAATGATGCCTTTGAATGGGTTGTTGAAGGTGATATAGGAACTATTGATAAAAACGGTGTATTTAAAGGGACGGAGATGTCTAATAAATCAGGTAGACTTATTGTTAGATATACAAATCCAGTTACAAAACAAGTCCTTACAACATCAGTTAATATAACAGTAGGAAGAGACCCAATAATTATTGAAAACTTTGAAGGGATATTGAATAATAGATGGGCAGCATCTGGTGTTAACTACAATACTGTAAATATTACAGAGGAAATAAGGGACCAATTTGTTAGATTTGGAAACAAATCTGTAAAATTAGAGTATGACTTTACCAATAAAGAGGGGACATCAGGAGCTTATATTGTACCAAAAGATAATAACCCAATTGCTTTAACTGGATCACCGACAAAAATTGGGTTATGGGTATATGGAGATGGTAGCGGCAATTGGTTGCGTGGACAATTAAGAGATGGTAACAATCAAGTCATCAATATAGATTTTGTTGACTTACAAAAGGGAATTGATTTTGTTGGTTGGAAATACCTTGAAGCAGAAATTCCAAAAGGTAGACCGTTGCCATTAAGAATGGAAGCACCAGTAAGATTGATGAGGATTAATGAAAATAGTAAAAGCAAAGGTGTAATTTACGTTGATGAAATAAGAGCTTTATATGGGAATGTGATTGAAGATATTACACCACCTGAAATATTAGAAATTTACCCATTAAACAATCAAGTTGTTGAATCTAACTTTAATCAAATATATGCTTATGTACAAGATTTAGATTATGATAAAGATGGGAATAAAATTATTAAAAATATAAACCCTAACAATTCAAGGCTTTATATTAATAATAAACTGGTTAAACACAATTATGACCATGTTAATGGCGTAATCACCCATATACCAGAAACACCATTGGTAAATGGTAATTATTCAGTAAAACTTATTTTAAGAGATGATAATGGTAACCAAAGCATTAAAGAATGGTCTTTTAGAGTATTAAGAGAGCAAAACATTATTTTTGATGATGTGCCTCAAAATTTCTGGGCTGAACAAGCAATATTAAATTTAGCCAATAAAGGCATTATTTCTGGAAAAGGGAATAACAACTTTGCGCCAATGGATAATATTACTAGAGCAGAAGTTATTGCATTGGTTGTAAGATTATTTGAATTAGAAGGAACAGAGAATGCCATTGAGTTTAATGACCTTAAAGGGAATGAATGGTATATTAATTATCTCAACATAGCAACTTCTAATGGAGTGGTGTCTGGATATCAAGATGGGACATTTAGAGGTAATAATTTAATCACGAGACAGGAATTGTCCGTAATGATTTATAATGCCTTAAAAGTCACTGATAGCCAATTAATAAAAGATAATGATAAAATTAATTTGGCTGATGAAGAGGCAGTAGCGAATTTTGCTAAAGATGCTGTAGATGCCTTATATAGAGCTAATATTATAAATGGTTATCCAGATGGATCCTTTAGGCCAATAAATAATGCATTAAGGGCTGAGACAGCGATGATTATTTATAATATCTTAAATGCTAAACAATAATAAAAAAATATAAGGGCTTAATGTCCTTATATTTTTTTAGAGTTTTTTATATTACTTTTGAATAATAATTATCGATAAAAAGAAAATAAGGCAGCATCATGATGATAGCCGTGTAAATATAAATCCCTTATTATTTGTGAACCTATTATTGAATAGAGAATACCATTTGCGCCATAACCTAATATGAAATAACAATTTGGATATTCTTCAACGTCTCCTACGTACCCTAAATCATCTTTGGTTCTAGCAAAAAGACCTGCAGAAACAAAATCTTTTTCTATATCCAATTTTGGGAATAAATGGTGCAGTTGTTTATATAAGAGTTCACCTTTTTTCTCTAATTCATAGGCGTTTGGCATATAGCCTTTATAACTTGTATCATAACCACCAACAATAATACGATTGTCTTTTGTTCTTCGAATATGATTGTAGGGGTTTTTTGCTTCCCAAATTAAGGAATTATCTTTCCAAAGTTTGTGGGCGTTTGTTATGGGTTTGGTTGTTAAATTATAAGTAACATAAAAGTTAGTAGAGGTATACGAATCTACTAATGACTGGCATTCATAACCCGTTGCAAAAATAATTTTTTTAGCTTTAATAACAGCATCTTTCGTATGTGCAATATTATAATCTTTTTTAAAATCAATAGAAATAAGTTCTGTATTTTCATAAGCTCTTAACCCTTTAGTTGTCGTATAGTCGATTAGATTTTTTGTTAATAAATATGGATTAATTTCTGCGCCATCATAGGAATATATGCCTGAGTTATATGGCAAGTTAAAATATTTTTTCATATTTATTTTACTTACGAAGGAAGCTTTAAATCCAGCACTTCTTCTTGAATGATATTCTGCTAATAATTTAATGTCCTCTATGATACTGGTAGAAACATATAGACTTTTTCTTCTAACATACTCACAATCAAGACCAGTATCATTTAGCATAGACTTTAAGTCATAAAGGGCTCTTCTGCATAGCTGAAAACATCTAATGGCATTGGGCTTGCCATACATTTTACTGAGTTTGTATAAGGTTGTGTCGATTTCATAATGTAGTAAGGATGTATTAACCATTGTACTGCCTGAAGCAAACGCATTCTTATCTATTAGAACGGTATCTATATTTGCTTGATTCATGTAATAAGAAGATAGGGCACCTGTAATACCACCACCAACAATTAACACATCACATTCTATATTTTCAACTAGTTTTGGATATTTTTTTTTCTTTGTATCACTTATTAAAGACCAATAAGGAGTACCAGCATATAATTTCATTTTATCACCTTTTTTAAAAAATAATTTCATACTTATATTCTCCAAAGGAAAGAATTATTATGAATGTAATTAAAAACCCTTTATTAAATTATAAAAACAGATATAATATAGATAAGCGAAAGAAGAGGTGAGAATATGTTAACAAGTTTTTTTGAAACCATCGGAATGGCCAATGAAGGAACAAGCCAATTGAATTTTAACATTATAAGGGAGAATCTTATGAGTTATCTCATTGGTTTTAGTGTTAGATTACTAATAGCTGTTTTGGCTTTAATAATTGGTCTAAGAATAATAAAATATGTGGTAAAAATTTTAAAAGCACTCTTAGAAAAATCTCAGGTGGATGGATCTGTTAGTTCTTTTTTACTATCATTAGCAAGCATTCTTATGAAGATCGTGTTGTTTTTATTTGTTTTAACTATTTTTGGGTTTGCCATAACATCCTTTTTAACTATATTAGGTGCTGCAGGTTTAGCTGTTGGTTTGGCTTTACAAGGCAGTTTATCAAACTTTGCAGGGGGTGTATTAATATTAATATTAAAACCCTTTCAAGTAGGTGATTTTATTGAAGGTGGAGGCAATTCAGGTACGGTTGAATCTATTGATATCTTTTATACAACCTTAAAAATGCCAGATAACAAAGTAGTTGTGATTCCTAATGGTACATTATCCAATAATAGTATTATAAATTATTCAAAAAAGGAAACAAGACGTTTGGATTTAACTTTTGGAGTAGGGTATAAAGATGATATTTTCAAAGTAAAAGAGATTCTTACAACTCTAGTGAATGACCATGAATTAATATTAGATGACCCTGAGCCAATGGTTAGAGTAAGTGAACTAAATAGTAGTTCTGTAGATTTTTTAGTTAGGGTCTGGTGTAAATCAAGTGATTTTTGGCCACTTCGCTTTGAACTTATAGAATTGGTTAAATTAAAATTCGATGAAGAAAAAGTGAATATACCATATCCACAAATGGATGTGCACCTTATACAACCTAAAAATTAAGATTAAAGGTAGCTATTCAAATAGCTACCTTTAATCTTTAATAATAATCACTTAATTATTATTTTTTTATGATTAATGTTTCGTCATTTACGATAACATCATCAAAAGAAAAGTGATAAGAAGACCCATGACTATGCCTTGTTCTAGATGTAGGTGGATATTCTACAGAGGAAATAATAAAATAGGTTTTTTGATCTTTTTCATCCATATAATCCGCATAGAAAGTCCCGCTAGGTGTAGTGAGAGAGATGGATTGAATATCCGGTTCATCAATAATACCCATCAAAGAAAGGACATAACCTCTATTGCTAGTGTCAAAGAAAAATATAGGTGAAAGAGTAGGTGTTGTTTGATAATAGACATTCCTATTGTTAATCTCAACATTTCCTACTAATTTTCTTTCTAAAAAATTATTTCTCCATTTGTTATCTGAGTATTTTGTTATTTGATATGCATCAAAGGTATCATTATCATCAAGGTAATAATATAAGTGGATATTATAATAGGTATCAAGATCAGGTGCTTTGTGTATATAGCCACTAGGTCTTAAGAAAAAAAGAACAATAGAGTCATTGTGATAATGTTTAATGAGTGAAAAAGTGGTGGTTATAAAAAACAAAACAATAAAAATTTTAAGTATACGATATTTTAAAAACATATTATCTAGATTACTTTTCATATAAACCCCTCGTTTTTATAAAATATTTAGATAACTTATATTAATAATAAAGTTATATTAAAAAATTGTCAAATAAATAAAGAGCACTCCATTAGATGAAGTGCTCAGATTAAGACTTATTTAATTGTTTTTCAAATAATTCTCATTAATTTCTATAGATTTACTCATTGCAGCTTCAGCTGGTCCACCAATAGAAGCTCTTCTTTCAACACAAGTTTCTAATGCAATAGCGTGGAAAATATCCTCTTCAAATATTGGGTCAATGGCTTTGTATTCGTCTAAAGTTAAATCATCAAGACTTTTACTTTGCTCAATACAATATAAAACCAATTGTCCAACAATATGGTGAGCATCTCTAAAAGGAATAGATTTTACGACTAAATAATCTGCAACATCAGTGGCATTAGTAAAGCCGTTTTGGCAGCTTTTATACATATTTTCTTTAAGGAATTTCATTGTGTCAATCATAGGTGCAAACAACACCAAGCTTGTTTTTACAGTATCAATGGCATCAAAAACAAGTTCTTTGTCTTCTTGCATATCCTTATTATAAGCCAGTGGTAATCCTTTTAATGTCGTAAGCAAACTCATAAGAGAACCATAAACTCTACCTGTTTTACCACGAATTAATTCAGCAATATCAGGATTTTTTTTCTGTGGCATTATACTACTACCAGTACTATAAGCATCATCTAATTCAACATATCTATAATCATCAGAACTCCAAATAATAATCTCTTCACAGAATCTACTAAGGTGCATCATGATAAGAGATAATGCATTTAACAATTCAACTAAGAAATCTCTATCAGAAACAGAGTCCATACTGTTTAAAGTAACTCCTTTAAAGTCTAACATTTCAGCAACAAATTCTCTATCAATAGGGAAAGTTGTCCCAGCTAATGCCCCAGAACCCAGAGGTAATTCATTCATTCTATCAAAAATATCAGCTAATCGAGAACGGTCTCTTTTAAACATTTCAAAGTAAGCCATAAAGTGATGGGCTAATGTAATTGGTTGGGCTTTTTGTAAATGAGTAAACCCTGGCATAATGGTTTTAGTATTGTTTTTACTTACTTTTAAAAGCACTTCTAAAAGATTTTTTAATAAACCATCAATTTCTTTAATTTCATCTTTTGTATAAAGTTTCATATCTAAGATAACTTGGTCATTTCTACTTCTACCTGTATGAAGTTTTTTACCAGTATCACCGATTCTATCAATTAAAGTAGATTCAATAAAACTATGAATGTCTTCAAAAGAAGGATCGATATCCAATTTATGATTATTAATATCATCAAGAATTTCTAATAAACCTTTTTCAATTAAAGCAGCATCATCTTTGCCAATAATATCTTGCTTTGCTAACATAGTCACATGAGCAATACTACCTTTTATATCATAAGCATACAATCTTTGATCAAAATTAATAGAAGTATTAAATTCATGTACCATAGAATCTGTCTTTTTGGTGAACCTTCCACCCCAAAGTTTCATATAAGTAACCCTCTTTCTAATTATATTTTTAAATGTTTAAAAAGTTGTTAATCATTTATGTTTATTAATTTGTAATAATTACTTCGTAGGCATTTCTTAAAGGAATATATACTAAGCTTGGCGTCGACCGGCTGAAAGGAAAGGCAGCCAAGCTTAGTATATATTCCTTTAAGAAGACCCTATATAGATATTCTTTATTAACATATAAGAAAAGTGGCAAAGCCACCTTTCTTAGTAAGAAATATAAATTTATTTATCCGTATTCAATAACATGGCTCTAACTTTTAATGGAAGTCCAAATAAGTTAATAAATCCTTCGGCATCATGATGATTGTATAAATCTCCAGTTGTGAAACTTGCTAAAGACTCACTGTATAATGAGTACTCAGAAGAAGCACCAGCAGGAATGATATTTCCCTTATATAACTTAAGCTTTACAGTACCTGTAACTGTTTTTTGTGTTTCATCAACAAAAGCAGCTAAAGCTTCTCTAAGTGGCGTATACCATTCACCACTATACACTAATTCTGCATATTTAATGGCTAAAGTAGATTTATAAGCTAAAGTTTGCTTATCTAGACAAAGTTCTTCAAGCTTACTGTGAGCAGCGTATAAAATTGTACCACCTGGCGTTTCATATACTCCTCTTGATTTCATACCAACAACTCTGTTTTCTAAAAGGTCTAAAGTTCCAATACCATGTTTGCCACCTAATTCATTTAATTTAGAAATAAGAGAAACACCATCAATTTTTTCTCCATTAAGGGCTACTGGAATCCCTTTGTCAAATTCAAGCTCAATGTACTCAGGTGTATCAGGAGCTTGTTCAGGTGAAACTGAAAGTTGTAACAAATGATTATAATTAGGTTCTAATTCAACATGCTCTAATTCTAAACCTTCATGGCTTAAATGCCATAAATTTCTATCACGACTATAACTAGTATCTTTATTAAATGGTAAGTTTATACCATGTTTGTTACAGTATTCAATAGCATCTTCGCGAGACTTAATGTCCCAAATTCTCCAAGGTGCAATAATTTTAAGTTCAGGAGCTAAAGCTTTAATTGTTAATTCAAAACGTACTTGGTCATTCCCTTTACCTGTTGCACCATGACAAATAGCTTCAGCACCTTCTTGTTTTGCAATCTCTACTAATCTTTTAGAGATAAGTGGTCTTGCAATAGAAGTCCCTAACAAATATTTTGTTTCATATTTTGCTTGTGCTTTAAGAGTTGGATACACAAAATCTTTTACAAACTCATCTTTAAGATCTTCTATGTATAATTTGCTAGCACCAGATGAAAGAGCTCTTTCTTCTAAACCATCAAGTTCTTGCCCTTGACCAACGTCTATACAAACACAAATAACCTCATAATCATAATTTTCCTTAAGCCAAGGAATAATAGCAGTAGTATCTAATCCACCAGAATAAGCTAAAATAACTTTTTTCATAATATAAATAACTCCTTTCAATGATAAAAAATATATATTATAATTTATAGTAATTTCTTATATGTCAGTTTTTATTCTTTTTTAGAAAAGTTTCTATAGAAAGAGAATAAAAATTTTAGATGCACTTAAAATTTGACGTGCCAAGAACAAAGATTATGACAAAGTGTCTTTGTTCTAATAATGTAAGTTTAGTTGAAAGGTAAGAAACTAGCAAGTTTTAAAGTGATTACTTTCATCTGAACTAAAATTTGTAACAAATAATAATTACTAATTTATATAATAAATATACATTAAATATTAAAAATATGCAAGTGAAAAATCGTAAAAAAATAATCAGTTTTTTCCCTTAAAACTATAAAAATTACTAAGAAAAAATCTTGGTTTTATATAGAGTTAAGCAAATTTTATAAAATACTTTTTTAAATAATATTTCCCTTGAATAATTAACGAAAAGAATGTATAATTATAAAAAACAGAAGTGAGCTTAGGAGTGATACAAATGAAAGTAGGAATTGTTGGCGCTACAGGATATGCAGGACAAGAGCTTGTACGTTTAATCATACAGCATCCTCAGGCTGAATTGGCTTGGGTTACATCTAATACTTATAAAGGTGAAAGATTCGACAAATGTTATGGTAGCTTTAAAAATATATATGAAGAAAATTGTATTGAACAAAAAATAGATGAATTAAGCAATGATGTGGATGTGATATTTTTAGCCACACCTCATGGTTTAAGTTCTTCATTAGTAAATGATGTATTATTAAAGAAAGTTATTATAATTGACTTAAGTGCTGATTTTAGGCTAAAAGATGCTTTAGATTATAAAGAGTGGTATGGAGAAAATCATCCAAACACTTCCTTATTAAAAGAAGCTGTTTATGGATTATGTGAAATAAATAGAGATCAAATCAAAGGTAAAAGATTAATTGCTAACCCAGGTTGTTACCCTACAGCATCTACTTTAGGGTTGTATCCATTATTAAAAGAAAAACTAATTGATACGAAGTCTATTATTATCGATGCTAAGTCAGGGGTATCAGGTGCTGGGCGTTCACCAAAGCTGGCGACGCATTTTGATGAAGTAAATGAAAGTACAAAAGCTTACTCAGTGGGGGTGCATAGACATACAGCTGAAATAGAAGAACAATTAGGTTATGCTTCTAATGATAAAGCTTTTATAAACTTTACGCCTCATTTAATACCTATGCATAGAGGGATATTGGCAACAGCATATGCTAATTTGAATGATAACTATGATTATGATACTATTAAAGGTATATATAATAAATATTATGCCAATGAGAAATTTGTTAGATTATTAGATGAAAATGTTTATCCAGAAACAAGATGGGTAAAAGGAAGCAATTACTGTGATATTAATTTTAAAATAGATAAAAGAACCAATAGAATTATTATTGTATCAGCAATTGATAATCTAATAAAAGGTGCAGCAGGGCAGGCTGTTCAAAACATGAATATATTATATAATTTAGATGAAGATACAGGCTTAAACCAAGTACCTGTGTTTATGTAGAAGGAGGATTTTATGAAAGTAATAGATGGTGGTATTACGTCAGCGAAAGGTTTTTATGCAGCTGGATTATATGCAGGAATAAAGAAAAAGAAAAAAGACATTGCAATTATATATACGAAAGACATAGCCAATATGGCAGGAACATTTACAACAAATAATGTAAAGGCAGCACCTGTTCTTTGGAACCAAAAACTTATTAACGAGTTTGGTCAAGGTCATGCTATTGTTGTAAATAGTGGTGTAGCCAATGCTTGTACAGGTGAGATTGGTGTTGTAAATAATAAAAGCATGGCAGGATTCGTTGCTAGTGGTCTTAATATAGATATTAATTCGGTATATGTAGCTTCTACAGGTGTTATTGGGAAACAATTGCCAATGGATATTATTGAAGAAGGGGTAAAAAATCTTATTCCTACTTTAAAAGATGATAGAGATAGTGCTATTGATGCGGCAGAAGCTATTATGACAACGGATACTTATAAAAAAGAAATAGCTGTAGAAATTGAAATTCAAGGTAAAACTGTTACCATTGGTGCCATTGCAAAAGGATCTGGAATGATTCATCCAAATATGGCTACAATGCTTGGGTTTATTACTACAGATTGTGCTATTTCTAAAGAGATGATCAAAGAAGTATTGTCTTCTAGTGTTTCAGATTCTTATAATATGGTTTCAGTAGATGGAGATACATCAACAAATGATATGGTTTTAATGATGGCTAATGGGCTAGCTGGGAATGTGGAAATTACAGAGAAAAATGATGATTATTATACATTTTTAGATGCGCTAAATTACATTAATATTCATTTGTCAAAAGCCATTGCAGCTGATGGTGAAGGGGCAACTAAGTTGCTTGAAATTAATGTAGAAGGTGCTAAGACGAAAGAGCAAGCTGTGGCATTGGCTAAGTCTGTAGTTGGTTCTAGTTTGGTTAAGACTGCTATTTATGGTGAGGATGCAAACTGGGGTAGAATTATTTGTGCAATGGGTTATGCGGATACTATTTTTAATCCTGATGATGTTACAGTATATTTTGAGACGGAGATTGGGAGTATTAAGATTGTTGAGAATGGAATGGGTACTGGGTATTCTGAGGAGGAAGCTACTGCTATTCTCGGGGATAAGTATATTAAGTTGAATATTTTTCTTCAAGAGGGTAGTGAAAAGGCTACTGCTTGGGGTTGTGATTTGAGTTATGATTATGTGAAGATTAATGCGGATTATAGAACTTAAGAGTTTGTTTAGGGGTCGTGGGGTCAGCCCTATGAGAATATCTATATAATACAGTTCCGTTAACTATTTACAGAAATTCTAAGTTCGTGCCAATAATTATTCCTAAGCCTTAAGAACTCCCTTCGTTCAAACACTTAAGGCTTTTAACAGAATAATTATTTCTACTCACTAAGATTTTCTTTGTAAATAGTTAAAAGTTACTGTCTTACATAGATGATTCTCATAGTAACGCCATGGTACTAAAGTTTCGCTTGTAGCATTTCAGAGAATCTAAAAAGATTTAAAACATGGATATATCATCATTCTTCGATATATCTAATTTCTTATTTAAAATATAGATTCGCAGAACTTGCGAATTTTGCTTTGTAAAATGTCATTATTAGTTGAATTAATTTATTGGAGGAAGACGATGGAAGCGTTTATTGAGAAAGCTAAGACACTTATTGAGGCTTTGCCTTATATACAGAGATTTGCTGGGAAGATTGTTGTTATTAAGTATGGCGGTAGTGCTATGATTGATGAGGACTTGAAGCTTAGTGTGATTAAAGATATTGTTCTTATGAAGTTAGTAGGTCTTAAGCCTATCATTGTTCATGGTGGTGGGAAAGAGATTAGTTATTGGATGGATCGTGTGAATTTACAGACTCAGTTTATTGAAGGACTACGTGTTACTGATGCTGAAACTATGGAGATTGCTGAGATGATTCTTTCTGGTAAAGTGAATAAAAGTCTTGTTCAACTGATGTTCCAACAAGGGATGAAAGCTGTTGGGATTAGTGGTAAAGATGGGGCTATGATTAATGTTGAGAAGAAGTTAGTGAACGGCAAAGACATTGGTTTTGTGGGTAATATTAAGCATGTTAATACTGAGGTTTTAGAGGTTTTATTAAATAGTGATTTTATTCCTATTATTGCCCCTATTGGTCTTGATGAAAAAGGTCAAAGTTATAATGTGAATGCAGATGACGCCGCTGGTGCAATTGCTTCTGCTATGAAAGCAGAGAAGTTGGTTTTCTTAACAGATGTTGAAGGTGTCTTATTAGATCCTTATGATCAAAGAACATTAATTACAGAGATTAATGTTTCTAAAGCAGAAGAGTTAATTCAAGATGGTATTATTGCAGGTGGTATGATACCAAAAATTAAATGCTGTATTGATGCAGTTAATAATAATGTAGGGCAGGTTCATATTTTAGATGGTAGAGTAGATCATAGTTTACTATTAGAAGTTTTCACTAATTCTGGAATAGGCACTATGATGGTAAAATAAAGGAGGCTCTTATAATGTCTTTAGTAGATAGAGCGAAGAATGTAATAATGACAACTTATGGCACATTTCCTATTGTTTTTGACAGAGGAGATGATGTTTATTTATATGATATAGATAATAATAAATATCTTGATTTTACAGCAGGGATTGCTGTAAATGCATTAGGGTACCAAGATAAAGAACTTCAAAATGCTTTAATTGAACAAATTGGAAAATTCACTCATTGTTCTAATTATTATTATAATCAGCCTTCCATTGAAGCTGCTGAATTATTAGTGAAAGCCAGTGGATTAGATAGAGTTTTTTTTAGTAATAGTGGTGCAGAAGCCAATGAGGGTGCTATTAAATTGGCAAGAAAATATGGGTATTTAAATAAGGGTGAGCACTGTAATAAGATTATTACTTTATTACAATCCTTTCATGGCAGAACTTTAGGTGCTTTAACGGCAACAGGTCAAACCAAATATCATAAAGGGTTCACGCCACTAATTCCAGGTGTTGAAAATGTTTTAATTAATGATATAGACAGTCTTAAAAATGCTATTGATGATACTGTATGTGCCATTCTTCTTGAACCAATTCAAGGTGAAGGTGGTATTTATCCACTGCATCAAGAGTATTTAGAAGAAGTAAGAAAAATTTGTGATGACAATAATATCGTCCTTATCTTCGATGAAGTACAAACTGGTATTGGAAGAACAGGAGAAATTTTTGGTTTTCAAGGCTATAATATTAAACCAGATATCGTAACATTAGCAAAAGGTTTAGGAGCTGGTGTTCCAATTGGTGCTGTTTTAGCAAAAGAGTCTGTAGCTTCTGCTTTTCAACCAGGTGATCATGCTACGACTTATGGTGGGAACCCATTAGTAACCACTGCTGCAAAGATTGTTTTAGAGAGAGTAAGTCAAAAAGAGTTTTTAGATCATATTAAGTCTGTTGGACAGTACTTAAAAAATAGATTAGAAGACTTGGTAGTAAAATACGATTACGTTAAAGAACAAAGAGGCAAAGGTCTTATGCAAGGTATTGAAGTAGATTTACCTGTGAAGTCAGTGGTTTCCAAAGCCCTTGATAATAAATTGTTGCTAACAAGTGCAGGTACAAATGTTGTAAGATTCGTTCCTCCTTTGATTGTTAAAGAAGAACATATAGATGAAATGATTAAGATTTTAGAGGTTGTTTTTGAGGAGGTCATTAATGAAAATTAATATTTTATTAGAAGATGGAACAAGAATTGAAGCCAAAGGATTTGGTACAATTTCTACAGTAGTTGGTGAAATTGTTTTTAATACAGGGATGACAGGATACCAAGAGGTTTTAACAGATCCTTCATACGCAGAGCAAATTGTTGTAATGACATATCCATTAATCGGTAATTACGGTATTAATAGTGAAGATTTTGAATCTGATAGGATTCAAGTTAAGGCCTTTGTTGTTAAAGATTACTCTAAAGAGCCTAATCATTGGCAACAAGAAAAAACCATTGATGAGTATTTAAAAGAAAATAATATAATGGGTATTTACGATGTGGATACTAGATTCTTAACGAAGAAAATTAGAAATCTAGGTGTAATGAAATGTTTAATGACACCAGATGAAATTTCAGAAGAACATGTTAAAACACTGAATGATTATACATTTCCAAGTGATGTAGTCAGCAATGTTTCTAGAAAAGAACTTGAGCATATAAAAGGAACAGGTAAAAAAGTTGGTGTTATTGATTTAGGTATGAAAGAAAGCATACTAAATATCATTAAAAATAGTGATTTGGATATATATGTATTCCCTTGGGATGTAGATGTTAAAACCATAGAAGATAAAGAATTGGATATGCTTTTCCTATCTAATGGACCAGGGGATCCTAAAGCTTTAACAAAAACAATTGAAACAGCTAAATACTTTATAGGAAAACTAACACTAAGAGGCATATGTTTAGGACATCAAATTTTAGCTCTTGCCCTTGGTGCCGACACATATAAACTGAAATTTGGTCATAGAGGTGGAAACCACCCTGTAATTCATATTCCTACAAATAAAGTGTTTATTACAAGTCAAAATCATGGTTACGCAGTTTTAGAATCATCAGTAACTGAGGATATGACAGTCACGTATAAAAATGTAAATGACAATACCATTGAAGGTATTGCAAGTGAAAAATATGATGTTCAATCAGTACAGTTTCATCCAGAAGAAGGACCAGGCCCATTTGATGCACAATTTATCTTAGAAACATGGGTTAATGAAGTAGGAGGTAGTATTTAATGCCAGTAGACAATTCAATAAAAAAAGTATTAGTAATTGGTTCAGGACCAATTATTATTGGTCAAGCAGCAGAATTTGATTACGCTGGAACACAAGCGTGTAAATCTATTAGAGAAGCAGGTATAGAAGTTGTTTTAGTGAATAGTAACCCTGCTACAATAATGACTGATGACACAATAGCTGATGCAGTTTATATACAGCCTCTTAATGTAGAAGCGTTAGAGTACATTATTGAAAGAGAAAGACCAGATGGATTGCTTGGAACTTTAGGTGGTCAAACAGGTCTTAATCTTACAGTTGAACTTAATGAAGCGGGTATTTTAGAGAAATACAATGTAAGAGTTTTAGGTACACCTTTAGAAGCCATTAAGCAAGCTGAGGATAGAGCATTATTTAGACAATTAATGATTGATTTAGAAGAACCTATTCCAGGAAGTAAAATTATTACGACTATAAGTGAAGGGATAGAATTCGCAGAAGAAATTGGTTACCCAATTATTGTTAGACCAGCTTATACCCTTGGAGGTACAGGTGGAGGAATAGCCAATAATAAAGAAGAATTAGCTTCTTTCTTAGAAAAAGGATTAAAATACAGTCGTATTAACCAAGTGCTTTTAGAGCAAAGTGTTGCTGGCTGGAAAGAAATTGAATATGAAGTAATGAGAGACAGCAATGATACTTGTATTATTATATGTAATATGGAAAATATCGATCCTGTAGGCGTTCATACAGGGGATAGTATGGTTGTTGCACCTTCTCAAACTTTAACAGATAATGAATACCATATGTTAAGAGAATCATCTATTAAAATTGTTCGAGCCCTTAAGATTGAGGGTGGGTGTAATGTTCAATTGGCGTTAAATCCAGTAAGCAGAGAGTATATTATTATAGAAGTTAACCCAAGGGTTAGTAGATCTTCTGCCTTGGCATCAAAAGCAGCAGGTTATCCAATTGCTAAAGTTGCAGCTAAGATTGCTATAGGCCTTCATTTACATGAAATTCCTAATGCTGTCACTAAAAAGACAATGGCTTCATTTGAACCGACGCTTGACTATGTAGTAGTAAAAATTCCAAAATGGCCATTTGATAAGTTTGCTTATGCCAATCGTGATTTAGGAACACAGATGAAAGCAACGGGAGAAGTAATGGCTATTGATAGAAAGTTCGAAAGTGCATTGCTTAAAGCAGTTATTTCTCTTGAAGGAAGTGAAACAGGATTATATCTTAAACCTTTAAGAAAACTATCTGATGAAGAATTAATCAATAGATTATATACCTTTAGAGATGATACATTGTTTGTTGTTGCTGAAGCTTTAAGAAGAAATAATAGCGTAGAATTAATCAATGACATCACAAAGATTGATAAATGGTTTTTATATAAAATAAGAAATATAATAAACATAGAAAAAAGGCTAGAAAATGAAGAGTTAAATGCAGAACTTTTAAAAGAAGCTGAGTCTATGGGCTTTACAGATTTTGAAATTGAGAGACTTACTAAAAAAGATATGAGGGTACTTGATGCAATTAGAAGAGCTCATAACCTTTACCCAGTATATAAAATGGTTGATACTTGTGCAGCAGAGTTCGAAGCACAAACACCATATTATTACTCTACTTATGAAAAAGAAGATGAAAATATTATTAGTAAAAGAGAAAAGATTATAGTAATTGGTTCTGGTCCTATCCGTATCGGCCAAGGGATAGAATTCGACTATTGTTCAGTGCATGCTGTTGAAGCCATTAAAAAGTTAGGCTATGAATCTATTATTATTAATAATAATCCTGAAACTGTAAGTACGGACTTTGATACTTCTGATAAATTGTATTTTGAGCCTTTGTTTATAGAAGATGTTCATAATGTTATTAGAAAAGAAATGCCAAAAGGTGTAATTGTTCAATTTGGAGGTCAAACAGCTATTAATCTTGCTCCAAAACTTGTAAAAAGAGGCGTTCAAATACTAGGAACATCTGTAGATTCAATAGATGCAGCTGAAGATAGAAAAAGATTTGAAAGATTACTGACTGAATTAAATATTCCACAACCTGTTGGATTTGCAGTATTCTCTAAAGAAGAAGCAATACAAAAAGCAGCAGAAATTGGATATCCTGTATTAGTGAGACCTTCTTATGTAATTGGTGGTAGAGCCATGCAGGTTGTTCACAGTGATGCTGAGTTAATCAGTTATGTGGAAGAAGCTGTATTAATTGATAAAGATCAGCCAATTCTTATTGATGGCTATATTGAAGGTACTGAAGTTGAAGTAGATGCCATTGTAGATAGAAATAATATTTTAATACCAGGTATTATGGAACATATTGAACGTACTGGTGTTCACTCAGGTGATAGTGCTTGTATATATCCACCACAAAATCTATCTCAGAATGTAATTGATAAAATTGTTGGTTACACAGAAAAACTTGCTAAAGCTCTACAAGTATTAGGCTTAATGAATATCCAATATGTAGTCAAAGGCGAGGATGTCTATGTTATTGAAGTGAATCCAAGAGCTTCAAGAACTGTGCCGATTTTAAGTAAAGTAACTCAAGTGCCTATGGTAGAGTTGGCTATGAGAGTTATTTTAGGTGAAAGTTTAGTAGATTTACCATATGGGATAGGTTTGTATAAGACAACGAATCTAATTGCAGTTAAAATGCCAGTGTTCTCTAACCTAAAACTTAAAAATGTTGATGTTGCTTTAATGCCAGAGATGAAGTCAACAGGAGAAGTTTTAGGTGTTGATGATGATTATAGCAAGGCTCTATTAAAATCATTCCTAGGGGCAGGCTATACTTTTAGAAATGATGGAAAAGTTTTATTGTCTATGGCAGATAGAAATAAAGAGGAAGCCCTTCCTATTATTCAAGGGTTAAGCAAGTATGATTTTGAGTTATTGGCTACAGAGGGTACTCATAAGTGGTTAGAAGAGAATGGTGTTGAGTCTAGTCTTGTTAAGAAAGACGAGATTGAAGGTATTGAAAAGATATTAAGAACTGAGGATATGGCTTTTGTTGTGAATTTACCGACCTTAGGTAAAGATACAACTAGAAAAGGATTCCAGATCAGAGATATTGCTACACAATATAATATTTCTACTTTTACTTGCTTGGATACTTTGAAGGCTTATATTGAAGCGTTGGATACTTATAATAAGCATGATGTGTTGACTTATAAGCAAATTAAAGAATATAAATAGTTTTATGATGTATAATAGAAAGGTAGGCAGGTTTTTTGCTTGCCTTTCTTTGTGTGTGTGCCCAGGAAGACAAGGGGACGTATCTATTGTCTGATGCTGAGTTAAAAGATAATTAAGGGACGGTTCTTGAAAAATTTTATGACTTGATATAAAGTGGTAGTTGACGACCCTTATCCATCCTTGGATAAGAGGGTCTAGCTACACCACCCTTGGCTACGCGGTTAAATCTTATATACAATACCCTTTAGCTGCGAGTTGGCTAGATTTGGAGGGTAGAATAATAGGCAAGATAAAACCAATAAAATTATAGGAACGGTTTTTGAAATTCAATAAATATTTACGTTATAAAGGAGTTTTTTTATGAAGTTATTGAAGATTTTTCTTGTGTTTACAATTATTTTTTTAGTTGGATGTAAGGGCGATGTTGAACAGAATGATGTTGGTGAACCAGCTAATGAGGAGCAGCAGCAAGTGGATAATGCTATTGAACCTAATGGTGAAGAAGAAGAGGATGAGGAAGAAATTGATCCGTTAGCAGAGATGCTTAATGCTATGTCTTTGGAAGAGAAGGTGGCTCAGCTTTTTGTTTTGGAATTAGGGTCTATTAATAATGGTGTTCAATTAACAGAGATGAATGATACAGCAGCAGCTTTTTTAGGAGAGTTTCCTATTGGTGGTGTGATTTTCTTTCAAAATAATGTTGTTAATGTTGAGCAGACGTCATCATTTATAAAAGATTTGCAAGGGGTGTCAGACATTCCTTTGTTTGTATCTGTTGATGAAGAGGGTGGCATTGTTAGTCGTATTGGTAATAATGTGAATATGAATGCTACAGTTTTACCAAGTCATAATCAGATTGGTAGGACTGAGGATCCTGAATATGCTTTTAAAGTTGGGCAAATTTTAGGTAGGGAGTTAAAAGCTTTAGGATTTAATATGAATTTTGCACCTGTTGCAGATGTGAATACCAATCCCAATAATCCTATTATTGGTAATCGGGCTTTTGGTTCGGAGCCAGAGAGTGTGGCAGAGATGGTTGCTAGTATGGTTGAAGGCATGCAAGAGGAAGGTGTTAGTGCCGTAATAAAACATTTCCCAGGACATGGCGATACTTCAACAGATACTCATGTTGGTTCTACTTATGTGGAACATGATATTGATAGACTTAAAGAAATTGAATGGGTGCCTTTTCAAGCAGGTATTGAAGCAGGTGTATATGGCATTATGACAGCTCATATTCAATTGCCTAATGTGGTTGAGAATAATTTGCCTGCTACAATGTCTAAAGATATTATTACAGATTTGCTAAGAGAAGAACTAGAATTTGATGGATTGATTATTACGGATGCTCTTAATATGGGCGCTATAAGCAATAACTTTTCAATGGCAGAAGCAGCAATTGAAGCAATACTTGCAGGTTGTGATATTCTATTAATGCCAATTCCATTTATAGAGGCTTATAATGGTGTATTAGAAGCTATTGAAAATGGCGTTATCACAGAGGAAAGAATAGATGAGTCTGTAATGAGAATTTTTAAAGTTAAAGATGAATTAGGTTTATTTGATGAAGAAGATGAAAAAATAAATCTTGAAGAAGTATTAGGAAGTGAAGAACATAAAAAGGTTGTAGAAGAAATATTTGAAAAGATTAGATAATAAAAATATTACTCCCATAAAAAATAATGTTTATTATATCCTTTGAAATTAGTAGTTTCTTAGCATATTTTTCTTTGTATAACAAAAAGAACCTAGGTTGAAACTAGGTTCTTTTATGTTCAGTAGTATATTATTCATTAGTATTTCTAGCTATTAGATATCATTCTGTTTAATGCACTGATTAATGCTTTTGCTGAAGCCATACTGATGCTGCTGTCAATTCCAGCACCGTAAAAAGATCTACCTTTTCCATCTTGTATTTGAAGATAAGCGATGGCTTTGGAATCAGAACCTTGATCTAAGGCATGCTCATCATAGGCAATGACTTGAAAGTCTGAAATAATATTTTCTTTTATGCTGTTATATAACGCATTTACAGGGCCGTTTCCTTTGCCTTCTAGGTGTTTTTGTTGGCCACCTTCTTCAAATATAGCTTTTATCATCACTGTATTATCTTCTGTTTTTTCTTGGAATGATTTTAATGTTAGAGGTGAGTAATTGGCTATATATTCTTTTTTAAAGGTTTCAAAAATTAATTTTCCAGTGAGTTCTGCCTGGTTTTTATCAGATATATCTGTAATGATTAATCCAAATTCTTGTTGCATTAATTTAGGAAGACGAAGGCCAAATTCTTTTTCTAATAAATAGGCTACGCCACCTTTTCCAGATTGGCTATTTACTCTTATTATAGGATCATAATTTCTGCCAACATCCATAGGGTCAATTGGTAGATAGGGTACATCCCAATAAGGTGGTTTATCTTTCTCGTATTGAGCCATACCTTTTTTTATAGCATCCTGATGAGAACCAGAAAAGGCGGTGTAAACAAGATCTCCAACGTATGGGTGGCGAGGATGTATAGCCATGCCAACAGCTTCTGTATAAATATCCATGATTTCATTCACATTGCTAAAATCTAGTTCCGGATCAATACCTTGAGAGAATAAATTTAAGCCTAAAGTGATTAAATCAACATTTCCTGTTCTTTCGCCATTGCCAAACAAAGTCCCTTCAACACGATCAGCTCCAGCTAATAGTGCTAATTCAGAAGCAGCAACAGCAGTCCCGCGGTCATTGTGAGTATGAACACTAATGATAGCACTTTCTCTATTTTTTAAATTTTTTATGAAATATTCAACCATGTCTGCATATATATTTGGTGTTGACATTTCAACAGTAGCAGGTAGATTAAGAATAACTTTATTATTTGGAGTTGGCTGGAAGATATCCATAACGGCCTCACAAATCTCGATGGCATAGTCTATTTCAGTCCCTGTAAAACTTTCAGGAGA
The DNA here is from genome assembly GCF_004342165.1 of Natranaerovirga pectinivora. Lineage (NCBI taxonomy): Bacteria > Bacillati > Bacillota > Clostridia > Lachnospirales > Natranaerovirgaceae > Natranaerovirga > Natranaerovirga pectinivora. The sequence continues at coordinate 438,005 of NZ_SMAL01000002.1, forward strand.
GTATTCGAATGTATAATTTTCTCCTGTGGATTGTAATGCTAGTTCTTTGCAAATTTGTGCACCTTTTACTGCAATCTCTATGACCTCTTCTTTTGTTTTTTGAAATACTACTTTTCTCTGTAGAGTAGAAGTAGAGTTATATAAGTGCACTACGGCATTTTTCACACCTTTTAAGGATTCAAAGGTTTTTTTGATAATGGCTTCTCTAGCTTGAGTAAGAACCTGAATCTTTACATCATCTGGAATCATATTCTCTTCAATTAATGTTCTAACAAACTTAAATTCTGTTTCAGAAGCAGCAGGAAAGCCCACTTCAATTTCTTTAAAACCCATTTTCACAAGGAATTGAAAAAGTTTAACTTTTTGGTCTAAGTTCATTGGTGTTTCTAATGCTTGATTACCATCTCGTAAATCAACACTACACCACAATGGGGCTTTTGTAATTGATGCGTTAGGCCAGTTTCTTTCTTTCATATTAATAGTTGTAAATGGACGATATTTATTATAGTTCATAGCATTATCTCCTCTCTTATTTGAAGTGCCTTTAGCACTTTAACAATCATAATAAAAAACAAAAAAAGACCATTCGAACTCATACATAGAGACGAAAGGTCTGATTCCGCGGTACCACTCTTATTCACTCCATATAGGAGTGCAACTTATAGACACGGTGTTTTATACAATTAACAGATACCCATAAATGGAAATTAAAATAAAAAAAGCCTCTGTCTAAGAGACAGAAGATATTCTTCATAATACCACTCTTTAAATCATATGGGATACAAGTTATTAGAAAAAACACTGATATCCTGTCATAATAACGGTTGACATCCGGCTACACCTACTATAGTGTTCAGTAAGCAACTCAAAGGCGAGTTCAATCTTAATCCAATACTGTTTCACACCTACCAACAGCTCTCTGACATTTTCAAAAGATTTACTATTCCTTATCACAGTTTTTAAAATATAATATCTAATTATACAATTAATATTTGTAAAAGTCAAGGGATTTTGTTATTTTGATTATGAATTATTATTTGTCAGAAAACATATTAACAAAGCCTGTGTCTCTCGATTCGCAATAGACACAAGCTTTGTTGAAAGTGTAATTTCCAAATCCTTGCAAGCAAGTTTGTAGATTACATTTTCATATTAAAGAATAATAGTAGGTTATTGGTAAATAATATAGATACATAAGATTAGTAAATGACAATAAGGAGATGAATTTATTATGATTGGTTTTATTATGTCAATAATCGCAGGGATACTAATGAGTATCCAGGGTGTTTTTAATACAAATGTAAGAAATGTGTCCCATATGTGGACAGCTAATACTTGGGTGCATTTTACAGGACTAATAGTTTGTGTAGCGTTTTGGCTTTTTACAGGTAGGGATAGTTTTGGCAAGTTATTTCAAGTAGATAATAAGCTTTATTTAACAGGTGGTATCATTGGTGCTTTTATCATTTATACAGTAATTAGAGGTATTTCAGATCTTGGACCTTGTTATGCTATTATGTTAATACTTATTGCCCAAGTAACTGTAGCCTATTTAATTGAAGTGTTTGGGTTATTTGCTGTTGACAAAGTAGGATTTGAATGGATGAAGTTATTAGGCGTTGCATTAATGGTTGCGGGAATAGTAGTCTTTAAGTGGGAAAGGGTTAATTAGATTTCAGTCATATATTCCCTATACCATATTGTTAAAGTTCTTAAAGAAGCGTATAATAATTAGTAAATTGTACCAAAGAAAATTAACATGGAGGGATGTAATGATTTACGATAACTTAGAATTCCATAATGTAATGGAATTACAAAAAAAAGATGGATTTAGTGGGTTGCGTTTGCAGCGATTTCCTGAGGAAATTAGATATAGTTTAGGATATGAAGATGATAAAAGAGGTAGAATAGCGTCACAAACATCAACAGGCTGTGAAGTAAGGTTTGTTACAGATTCTAAAAAAATAAGATTATACCTTTCTGCCTTAGATGGGGATGGGGAAGTACTGGTTTATAATGGGAATTTCTATTACGGTAAATATACCCTGAAGTCAGGTGTTATTACAACGATACATTTAGAAGCAGATGAAAGATTTGAAGAAGTCAACCCAGAAATTCTACAAGGTTATAGCTTTTCTCATAAAGTTTGGAGAATAGCCATGAATAGAGGTTTTAGTGCAGTTTATCATGGGATTGATGTTTGTGGATGTACAATCCGTCCACCTAAAGAAAATGAAGTGCCTAAATTAAGATGGTTGGCTTATGGTTCTTCAATTACCCATGGTGTTGAGTCAATTTCTCATAATAATTCATATGTTGAACAAGCAGCAAAAAGATTAGGTGTTGATGTTTTATGTAATGGTATATCAGGGGCTTGTCTTTGTGAAAAAGAGGTTGCTGATTATATGGCCACAAGAAATGATTGGGATTTTATTACCCTTGAATTAGGTGTTAATATGAGGGTTCACTTCGAGCCAGAGGAATTTGAAAAGAGGGCTCGGTACATAATTAAAAAAGTTATTGAGAATAATCCTGATAAACCAGTGATTATCATTACCATTTTTCCAAATAGATCTTTGTATTTGAAACAGCCAGATAAAATTTATTATAGAAATATTGAATATAATAAAATATTAAATGAAATTCATAGAGAGTTTAATGCTAATAATTTACACATTATACAAGGTGATAGTATCCTAACTAATTTCTCAGGTCTTTCTTCAGATTTGCTTCATCCTTCTGATGATGGGCATATATTAATGGGAGAGAATTTAGCTAAAAAACTTAAAGAAATTATTGCTAACTAATGGTATTAGAAATAGCCTCTTTAGTAAAATAAAGAGGCTATTTTTTACTTAATTTATAGATTCTAATTCATCTATCCAAATCTTCACCACAGCATCACTTGGCATACGCCAATCCCCTCTAGGAGAAAGACAAATTGATCCAACTTTTGGTCCATCAGGTAAGCAAGAGCGTTTAAATTGTTGAGAGAAAAATCTATAATAGAATTTTTTAAGCCACTTTAATATGATTTCTCTAGAGTATATATTTTCAAAGGCTTTTACGCCTAACATGAATACTTTACAGGGTGAAAATCCATATCGCATCATATTATATAAAAAGAAATCATGAAGCTCATAAGGACCAACTACTTCCTCGGTTTTTTGTTGGATTTCACCTTTGTCAGTAGGAGGCAATAATTCAGGACTTACAGGGGTGTCAAGAACATCAAGGAGTATTGCTTTTGTATTCTCACCTACTTGAGTAGAAGATACCCAATCTATTAAATATCTAATTAGTGTTTTTGGTATACTTCCATTAACACCATACATGGACATATGATCACCATTATAAGTGGCCCAACCAAGAGCTAACTCTGATAAATCACCTGTACCTATAACAATGCCATTTTCTTTATTGGCTAAATTCATAAGAATTTGAGTTCTACCTCTAGCTTGTACGTTTTCATAAGTAACATCTAAAATGCTAGGATCATGTCCAATGTCTTTAAACTGTTGTAGACTGGCCTCTTTAATAGAGATTTCTTTTTGAGTAACACCTAATTCTTTCATTAATGAAAGAGCGTTGTTATAAGTTCTATCTGTGGTTCCAAAGCCAGGCATTGTTATAGCAATAATATTTTTTCTATCTATTCCAAGTAAATCAAAAGTTTTAACACACACAAGTAATGCAAGAGTAGAATCAAGACCTCCAGATATACCAATAACAACTTTGTTACAGCCAATATGTTCTAATCTTTTGGCAAGTCCTAAGGTTTGAATTGAAAAAATCTCTTCACAATGTATGCTTCTTATGCTTTCATCTTTAGGGACAAATGGATGAGGATCAATTTGTCTTTCAAGAGCAACTTCCTTGATTGTACTACTAAAAGTTACTTGTCGATAATCTTTGGTGATTGATTTATCATAGTAAGTATTTCTTTTTAACCGATCATTTGTAAGAACTTCTAAATCAATATCTTCATATATTAAAGAGGATGATAAAGTGAATCTAGTGTTTTCTTTTAGAAGCTTACCATTTTCATAGATCATACAATGGCCACCAAATACAACATCTGTTGTAGATTCACCATAACCACTGGATGCATAAATGTAGGCAGTTACTGTTCTAGCGCTTTGTTGTTCAATTAATTTTTTTCGGTAGACACTTTTACCAACGATATCATTGCTAGCAGAGCCATTTAAAATGATTGTTGCACCTGATAGAGCAGAAAAGGAACTTGGTGGGATAGGAGCCCATAAATCCTCACATATGTCTATGGCTATTTTACAATTCTTTAATTTAGAATGAACAAAAATTATATCAGTACCAAAGGGTATTTCATCATTATTAAATTTAAATGTTTTACTAGTGTTTTCCTTTGATGGTGTAAACCATCTAAGCTCATAAAATTCACTGTAAGTTGGAAGATAAGTTTTTGGTACAATGCCTAGTATTTTACCTTCGCATATACCGATTAGACAGTTATAGAGCTGACCATCTAATTCTAAAGGTGCTCCAATAACAAAAAATATTGGGTAGGATGTTGATTTTTCTCGAATTCTTTCAATTGATTTTTTAGCTTCTTCTAAAAGAGCATTCTGATGAAAAAGATCTTGGCAAGTATAACCCGTTATACAAAGTTCTGGAAAAGTTAGAAGTGAGATGCCTTTCTTTACCCCTTCTGATAATAAATTGATTATACACTCTTCGTTATGTTTTATATCTGCTACTTTAATAGTTGGAGAAGCACTTCCAACTCTAATAAAGTTATAATTATGCATATTTTATCACTCCATAAGTATAATTTTCTATTCTTAATAGTAGCATAATATGGCAGTTTTATTCTAGTCCTTTTAAAAAATATGGCAAAAAAACATAAATCTTAATGTAATGATGTTGTAATTTTATAATATTTTAGGTAAAATTGAATTATTAGTTAAGGAGGTACTTTAGATGATAGAGATTAAAAAAATGAATAAACAGAAAAAAATAGCTTTAATAGCTCATGATAATAGAAAAAGAGATTTATTAGACTGGGTCAAAAAGAATAAAGAAACATTAGGTAAACATTTTCTTTTTGGAACAGGGACAACAGGTAGATTAATAACAGAAGAGACAAGCTTACCAGTAACCACATACAAAAGTGGGCCTATTGGTGGTGATCAACAAATTGGTTCAAGAATTATTGAAGGAGATATTGATTTTATGGTATTCTATTGGGATCCTTTAGAGGCCCAACCACATGATCCTGATGTAAAGGCGTTGCTTAGAATTGCAGTATTGTATGATATACCTGTTGCAACAAATCAGGCAACAGCTGATTTTATTTTTACGTCGCCTTTAATGGATGAGGAATATGAACGATTTGTAATAGATTACACTAAGAGAATCAAGCGTAATATCTAGTTGCTTCTAGGGGGTAGGTAGTATATGAAAGTTGATAAGTATACTAAGTTAATTGGATTATTAAGTGTTATTTTGATTGCTGGGATTATTTATATATTAGTAATATACGATTTAGAAGAAGTAGAAATAAGTATTAATGAACATAATAATGGTAAGATAGAAGAGATTACTGAGGAGTCAGAAGATTTAATAGATGATAAAATGATCTATGTCTTTTTATGCGGTGCAATAAACAATCCAGGTGTTTATGAGGTTGTGGATGGAACAAGAGTTTTTGAAGTGATGAATTTAGCAGGAGGTCTTGCAGATAACGCTGATCAAACTGTAGTAAATCAAGCCCAACCTGTAATGGATGGCCAACAAATATATTTCCCAACCATTAAAGAAGTTGAAGAAGGATATATTGAAGAAATATCAGTTGGGCAATACTTAATTAATATTAACACTGCTTCCATTGAACAATTAATCACACTTCCTGGTGTTGGTGAGGTTAGAGCCCAGACTATTATTAATTTTAGAAATAAGAATGGAAGATTCAAATCTACAGAAGAGATTATGAATGTAGATGGTATTAAAGAGGGTATTTATAATAGAATAAAGGATTTTATAACAGTATAATTATAGTTTTACCTAAAGAAAGACGAGGTGATTTTATGGGTAGAAGAGTATTAGTTGTAGATGATGAAAAAATTATCGTTAAAGGTATTAAATTTGGACTAGAGCAAGACGCTATGGAAGTAGATACAGCTTATGATGGTGAAGAAGCTGTAAATTTGGCAAAGCAAAATAGCTATGATTTAATTGTTTTGGATTTGATGTTACCTAAAATTGACGGATTAGAGGTGTGCCAACAAATAAGAGAGTTCTCTATGGTTCCTATTATAATGCTTACTGCAAAGGGCGAAGATATGGACAAGATTATGGGATTAGAATATGGTGCAGATGACTATATGACTAAACCTTTTAATATTTTAGAACTTAAAGCAAGAATCAAAGCCATTATGCGTAGACAAAGTGTACAAACTCAATCGGCGGAGGCAACTCAAGGAACGGGAAAACAGATGGAAGCAGGAGAACTTAAAATTGACTGCGATAGTAGAAGGGTGTTTATACAAGAAGAAGAGGTTAATTTAACAGCAAAAGAATTCGACTTACTAGAGTTATTAATAAATAATCCTAATAAAGTGTTTAGTAGAGAGAATCTATTAAATATTGTTTGGGGCTATGATTATCCAGGTGATGTTCGTACAGTGGATGTTCACGTACGTAGGTTAAGAGAAAAAATAGAGCCAAACCCAAGTGAGCCGAAGTATATTCATACTAAATGGGGTGTTGGTTATTATTTCCAGAGTAAGTAAAATTGTAAAAAGCATTCGTTTCAAAATGCTTTTTACTTACATATCAATAGGTATTATACCATTAGTAATTTTTATAAATGCATTAATTGGGACAGTTGAGAGGTATTATGAAGACCAAAAAGTAATTTACCTACAAAGACAGTCTAATATTTTATCTAGTCAATTAACATTAGCAAATTACCTAGATGGTCAAAATATTGTTAATGGAGAATTAATTGAATTTGAAATTAATCAGCTGAGTAAAGAATTAGATGGAAGGGTCTTAATTGTTAACAAGGATCATGTTGTAATTAAAGATACAAACCAAGTAGAAGAAGGAAAAACACTCATTTCTCAGGAAGCTGTTAGAGGTCTTGGTGGGGAAACATTTATAAGACATATTAAAGAAAGGCAGAGAATGCAGGTAGTCACACCAATAAAAAATAATGATTTGGTTATAGGAACTTTAATTATTACTGCGTCTACTGAGGATATTTATGATTCGGTAAAAGATCTGAGAAATAAGTCTATTTTACTGTTTATCATTACGTTACTAATTATTTTAACCATTAGTTATTATTACTCTGAACTATTAACAAGACCATTTAAGGACTTGTTTAAACATATTAAATCTATAACAGCAGGACATTTTAATGAAAATTCAACTGTAAAAGGTCATCAAGAAATAGAGGATATTTCAATTGCTTTTAATCAAATGACTAGAAAGTTACAAGAATTTGAACAATCAAGACAAGAGTTTGTATCAAATGTTTCTCATGAGTTAAAAACACCATTAGCTTCAATAAAAGTATTAGCAGATTCATTGCTTTCACAAAAAGATGTACCAGCTGAGTTGTATAGAGAATTCTTGTTAGATATTAGTAATGAAGTTGATAGAGAAGATAAGATAATCAATGATTTATTATCACTTGTTAAGATGGATAAAAAAGAAGTAAAGCTTAATGTTGAACAAGTTAATATTAATATGTTGATTGAGCAAATTTTAAAGAGGTTAAAACCTTTGGCTGAAAAACAAGATGTAGAATTGATATTTGAAAGCTTTAGAGAAGTAGTTGGAGAAATCGATGAAGTTAAATTATCCCTTGCATTAACGAATATCATAGAAAATGGTATTAAATACAATAAAGAAAGTGGTTGGGTCAAAATATCGTTAAATGCAGACCATAAATTTTTCTTTGTGAAAATTACAGATTCAGGAATTGGTATTCCAAAGGATGAGCAAGATAAAATTTTCCAGAGATTTTATAGGATTGATAAAGCGAGATCAAGAGAAACTGGGGGCACGGGGTTAGGTTTATCAATTACTAAAAATGCTATAATTATGCACAAAGGATTTATAAATGTAAAAAGTGAGGAGGGTGAAGGTACAACATTTTCACTGAGAATACCCTTATATTACCAATAAGTTTATAGTTTTGTAACATGTTCTTTGTAGTTTTGTAATGCATATAGGTTATAATTAATTAAAAATAGGTTATCTAAAATAATAATACTCCTAGGGGGAGGTACTATGACTAGAATAAGCAAATTAATTATACTTGTAATTTTAGCACTTATGTTTTTGAGTGCTTGTACAAATAAAAATATTAGCACTGCTAGTAATATAGAAGGAATTAAAATAGATCTTTTCTACATAAATCAAAATAAAACAGATTTAGTAGTTGAAACGGTTGATTTTCTTGAGAATGATAAAGAGGCTGAAAGTTTTATTAAAATGTTAATTGATAAACTTAAGTCTAATCCAAGTAATAGAAACTATTTAAAAACAATCCCTGATAATTTAGATGTTAAAGGCATTAGGCTTGAAAATAGAACGGCAAGAATTATATTTGACAATAATTATTCTGATTTTACGCCGCTAGAAGAAGTTTTAGTAAGAGCTGCTATAGTTAAAACCTTAACGCAAATTAAGTCAGTTGATTTTGTAGAGTTTTTTATTAACGATCAACCACTAAAAGATAGAAATGATAAACCATTGGGCTTAATGAAATCTTCCGATTTTGTTGGGGATATCAATAATAGTGAAAGTGTTTTAAGAGAAGTGGCCATTACGTTATATTTTTCTGATGCTGAGGGAACAGGATTAGTGCCTGAAAGGGTTAATTCTACTATTTATGCAGATGAACCAATAGAAAAGAAAGTTATTGAACTTTTAATTGAGGGTCCAACAAGTGAAAATTTATCAGCTACGGTTCCAAGAGAATCAAGACTAAAACATATTTATGTTAAAGATGGTATTGCATATATAGATTTTAATGAAGACTTTAGATCAAGACATTGGGGTGGATCAACAGGAGAAATCCTTACTATATATTCAATAGTGAATTCTTTAGCAGAATTACCTAATATTAGTAGAGTGCAATTTTTAATTAATGGACTCAAAGTAAGTGAATTTAAAGGACATGTAGCTTTTGATGTGTTATTTGAAAGAAACTTAGATATTGTTATTTACTAATTTGTAGAGAGGTAAATTCATAATGAAACGACCATTAGTTATGCTTGTTATAGCTTTTCTTTTGGGGCTATTATTGGGGTATTTAAGTGAATATTATATTTTGAGTATAATGTCAATTGTTTTTGTTGTTATACTTAGTTATAAATTATATAAAACATATTACAAGGTATGGGTTTTTGCCATGCCTTTGATATGTTTTTTTTCGTATGCATTAATGGTGAATGCATTAGAACCCAAAAACATAGATATTCATAATGCCTTTGATGGTAGAGTTAGTGCAAGTTTTACTGGTATTGTTGAAGATTATACATATAATGACAATCAGACGATATTAATTGTAAGAACACACAACTTAACAATTAATGAACAAAGGTATAAAAACAACTTAAAAATTAGGGTTACGTTTAACAATAAAATCAACTTACATTTAAAAGATGAAGTGTGGATGGAAGGCACATTATACAAATTACAACTTCCAAGAAATGATGGTGCATGGAATGAAAAGTTATATTACCATATTAGAGGAATAGATTTTAGATTTTTTGCCAATGAAATTAATATCCTAGAAAAAAACCTATCTTTCTTCCAATCATTAAAAAACTTTAGAAGTAAAGTTGAAGAGAATTACTATAATCTATTAGCAAAAGAAGATGCTGGAATTATATCGGCAATGGTTATAGGAGAGCGCAGAGGCTTGGATGGAGAAATAAGGGAATTATTTCAAAAAAGTGGTATAGCACATATCTTAGCTATTTCAGGTTTGCATATTACATTAATTGGTTTATTCATCTTTCAGCTATTAAAATATATGAGAATAAATATTAGATTGAGTGGTATTATTACCATTATATTTTTAATCATTTACTGTATATTTACTGGAGCCAGCATATCAACACAAAGAGCTGTATTAATGGTTAGTGTATTATTAGGATCTTATATTTTTGGTAGGACATATGAAATATTCTCAGCCCTTGCATTAGCAGGGATAATTCTTTTAATAATTAACCCCTTATTTATATTTGATGTGGGATTTCAACTATCTTTCGCTGCAGTATTAGGGATAAGAATTATAACACCTTTTCTACAATCATATATTAAATGGGACAATAAGGTTATCAAACTACTTTGTGGGAGTACTGCAGCTTATATTAGTACAACGCCTATAATAGCTTTTTATTATTATGAAATTCCAGTATACGCAATAATCGTAAATATATTGATAATTCCATTATTGAGTGTATTAGTACCAGTAGCTTTTTTAGCTGGTGTAGTTAGCTTTTTTAGTATGACACTAGGTAAAATACTTATAGGTATTGTATTTTTTATTCTTCAATTCATTAAGTTTGTAAGCGAATTTGTTTCTAAAATGCCTATTAACACTATATTAACAGGTAAACCATTACTCTTAACTTTAATTGTTTTGTATCTAGTAATAGCTTTGATTATCTACTATAGTAAGAGTAAAAAGAAACAAGGTTTTGTTATACTGGGTATGGTTGGATTTTTTATTTTTAAAACCCTAGTAACCCCTAATTATTTAGAAGTTACAATTATAGATGTAGCCCAGGGAGATTCTATTTTTATAACAACTCCAAGTAAAAAAAACATAATAATTGATGGTGGAGGATCTATTTTTGAGGAAATAGGAATTAGAAGAATTCTTCCATTTTTAAAATATAATGGGATAAATAAAATTCACTATATGTTTTTAACGCATAGTGATTTGGACCATATTTCAGGATTAATAGAAATTATTGATAAAGTTGATGTGGATTATCTGTTTGTGTCTAAAACAGATTATAACAATAATTTATATGTTGAGTTAATGAGAAAAGCAAAGGAAAATAATGTATCAGTAGTAGAAATATTAAAAGGTGATTCTTTAAGAATCGGAGAGATTTTTATTGAATGCTTATTTCCTAAAGAAAATACAGTTGTTCGTGGGAATAATGATTATTCATTGGTACTTAGTTTGACATACAAAGATATAAAAATGTTGTTTACAGGAGATATCGAAAGAAATCAAGAATTACAATTACTAGACTTTATAACGCCCCATCAAATACTAAAAGTAGCCCACCACGGGTCGAGAACATCTTCAAATGAAGAGTTTTTAGAAGTTGTTCAACCTGAAATTGGGTTGATATCTTATGGAATGTACAATAGTTATGGACATCCACATCAAGAAGTAATAGACAGATACCATAGTTATGATACAATATTATATAAAACAGGTAGAGATGGTGCCATTCGCCTTAGAACAAATGGAACAAAGGTATATGTTTCTACCAAATTGCCAAGAAAGGATTAGATATGCAAAATCTAAAGAAACAAATAAAAAACGGAGAGTTACATAATTTGTATCTTTTTTATGGAAAAGAAAACTATATAAAAAATTTATATAAAAAAAGAATTAAAACAACTTTACTAGATGAAGATGACATAATGAATTATAATTTCTTTGAAGGAAAGCAAGTAAGAGTATCTGATATTATAGATATTGCAGATACTTTGCCTTTTTTTAAAGAAGCAAGACTAATTATTGTAGAAAACTCTGAGCTATTTAAAAGTGGTAAAAAAGATGAATCTGAAGCAATGGCTACTTATTTAGAAAACATACCTAGCTCAACTTATCTTATATTTGTAGAAGATGAAATTGATAAACGAAGTAAAATATATAAAACAGTTCAGAAAAAGGGATATGCAGTTGAATTTAATCAATTAAATGAACAAGAAATAAAGCAGTGGTTAAGGATTACCACTAATAAAAATAATGTAAATATAAACAATGATGTGGCGGATTATTTTATTTATACAGTTGGTATGGATATGGCAACAATAGATAAAGAATTAGAGAAACTAATATCCTATACTTTAGGGAAGAATGAGATAACAAAAGAAGATATAGACTCTATTAGCACAAAACAGATAGAAAATAAAATCTTTGATATGATCAATGCTATTGGAGAAAAAAACAAAGAAAAGGCTATTGTTCTTTACCATGATCTATTAATGTTAAAAGAGCCGCCTCTTAGAATCATTTTTATGTTAGTAAGACAATTTAGAATGTTATTGCAGGTTAAAAGTTTAGTGAATGCAGGGGTTAATGAATATGAGATAACATCAAAGCTAGGTCTTAGAAGTTTTATCGTTAAAAATTGTATTAGACAAGTGAGAAATTTTAAAGTGGAAAGGATAAAAGAAGCTTTAAATGATTGTCTAGAATACGAAGGTTTAATAAAGACAGGAAGGATAGAAGATAAATTAGGAGTAGAAATAATTATATTAAAATATAGTATTTAATTTAATCATATTATGCTAATCAAATAAATAGAAATAAGTATTAATAATGAAAACAAGCATACTTATTTATATAGCATTTTATAGGAGTATGATTTTTAAAGTTAAAGATAAGTAAAAAATTTATAAACAATAATAATATTATAACAATATAAAATAATGAAAGGGGTTAGGTATAAGACGAAATAGGTTCTATTAGATTTAAATACTAAACTTTAAGGAGGAAGGTATATGAGTCAAACACAAGAACGATTAGGTAAGAATCTAAGTTTTTTTGCAGTATACGCAATAGGCACAGGAACAATGATTGGTGCAGGTATATTTGTACTTCCAGGTATAGCTATAGGTACGGCAGGACCAGCAGCAGCACTATCTTTTTTTATAGGAGGATTAATTACTCTTGCAACGATGTTTAGTGTTATGGAGTTAGCAACAGGAATGCCAAAAGCAGGAGGAAGTTATTTCTTTATTAGTCGATCTCTTGGTCCTCTTTTTGGAACCATAGTAGGCCTTGGTGCATGGATGTCTTTGGTTTTCAAAGGATCCTTTGCTTTGGTAGGTCTTGCAGAGTATTTTCAAGTGTTTTTTACAGCCCCTATTATTGTAGTGGCTGTGTGTGCTGGAGTGTTAATGCTTTTTATCAACTACCGTGGTTCTAAAGGCAGTGGTAGTTTGCAAAATATCATTGTTGGAGGATTAATTGTAATATTATTTTTATTTATTGTCCGAGGAAGTATGCTGGTTTCTCAAGAAAAACTAGTGCCATTTATGCCTTACGGCATGTCTTCTGTTTTTCAAACAACGGGTATTATATTTATATCCTATCTAGGAGTAACTCAACTAGCTGCTATCTCAGAGGAAGTAAAAGATCCAGCAAAAAATATTCCAAGAGCTTTTTTATTATCTGTAATTACAGTAATCATAATTTATGTAGGCGTTATTATCGTTGTAAATGGTATTCTACCAATGGAATCCTTATCAAATAGTAACACACCTTTGGTATCTGCAGCGGAACGGATGCAGGGTCAATGGGGGATTTATATTATTACTTTAGCAGGATTTTTCGCAACGGTATCAACAGCCAATGCTGCAATTATGTCTTCTTCACGGTTCCCTTTTGCCATGGCAAGAGATCAATTAATGCCATCAGCATTAATAAAGATACATAAAAAATATAAAACACCATATATTGCCATACTATTTACAGGTATTGTTATGTTGGGGTTATTATTCTTTTTTGATGTTGAGGGATTGGCTAAGTTAGGTTCCACTTTAAATGTTTTGATCTTTGTTTTAGTAAACCTTTCAGTTTTTGTATTTAGAAAAAATAAGTCTCCTAATTATAAACCTACATTTAAAGATCCGTTCTTTCCTGTGACTCAGATAGTAGGTATCGTTGGAAGTCTTGCGCTACTCCCTTCATTAGGGATATTATCCTTGGTTTTCGCTCTTTGTGTAATTGGAGTAGGAATTCTTTGGTATTTACTTTTAGGAAGAAACAAAATTCATTTTAACTACGCAATGAAAGATGTTATTAAAGACACACCTACGTTGGAAAGAGTAAATGAAAGTGAAATAAGAATTTTAGTGCCTTTAGCAAATCCTGAACATGAAAAAGATTTATTAATTATTTCAGATGCGTTAGGAGATGCAGTTACAGGTATTAATGTAATAACTGTACCTGAACAAATATCACCAAGGGCAGCTATGGATATGTATCATAAAGAGAAAAGTAATACATCTAAACTCCTAGAAAAAACCTTCGACGAATGGGTTGGCATACACAAAGAAAAACAAAATTATGTGGTTGTTTTTGATCATAGTGTATCTAATGCCATCATTGAGCAAGCAAGTTTAGAAGATTCTAATATGATTGTTATGGGATGGTGTAAAAAAGAAAAATTCAAATACCCTTTAGGAAAAATTACACATGAAATACTGACAAAAGCTAAGTGTCATATGGCTCTATTAAAAGGAAATATTAAAGAGAATATAAAAAAAATCGGTGTTGCTTATGATGGTAAACCAAATGCACACTATGCATTGATTATGGCAAAAAAATTAGCAATGTATAAAAATGCAGAAATTATAATTATACATGTCTTTAATCCAGATGATAGCCAAGAGAATAAACAAGAAATGATTCATAAGTTAGAAGACCTTTGTCGTATGGAAGAAAGAATTAAAATAACTTATCAGGTATATGAACGCTATTCACCTGTAGATACAATACTTGAAGTAGAGAAAAATACAGATTTAATGGTAATAGGGGATTCAAATAAACTCTATAGAAAGTCGTTTATTTCTAGAATAGCTAATCGTGTAGCAAACCACGCCGAGAATCCAGTGCTTGTTATAAAAAGGTACGAACATTCCACAAAATACCTAAAATTCTTTGAGTAATCATAGTAAAATTTATAAAGGATTGTTCTTTTATAAAATATGTAGTATAATTTCAATGTGTGTCGTATACAAAATACCAAGAGTAGATAGTTACTCTTGGTATTAATCGATGTATGACATAATAATAAGAACTTGAAAAATATAGACTGATTATCTGCATACTAAGGAGTAATTTATGAAAAATATATTTGAATACGTAGGAAAATACATGACAAAATGGTTAGTAGTAGCAACTCTAGTAGGTATTGGCGGCGGACTCTCTGCAGTTGCCTTAAAGTACTCTATTGAGTATGTAACTTCTATTGGTAATTACTTTCCATTGTGGTTGGCCCCAATAATTGGAGGTACTCTTGTATCTATTATCTATCTAAAGGATAAGAATGCGGCAGGTTTTGGTACAGACCTTTACTTAGCAGAAGTTAATGGAAAAAATAAAGTATTAAAATTCCCTACATTGTTTAGCAAACTAATTGCTACTGCAATAACCATTGGATTTAAGGGCAGTGGTGGAGTAGAAGGACCAATGTTAGTAATGGGCAGTAGTTTAGGTGATGGTGTTTCTAGAATACCATTCATTAAAAACTTTTTTAATGATGAAGATAAAAGAAGGTTAGCGATTTGTGGTGCAGCTGGTGCTGTTGGTGCAATATTTAGATCTCCATTAGGTGGTGGGATTTTTGTTGTAGAAGTATTATATAGAACGACTTTAAATTATGGAGACTTATTTCCTGCAATGCTTTCTTCGACAATCGGTTTTGTAATATACAGTATGATTTCAACATCCTTGCCTTTGTTTACGATTCCAGATTATTTACCTAATGTCTATAATTTACCACTTTTTGTTTTAGCTGGGATTATGGCTGGGATTTTTGCTCTAATTTTTATGGCAGTTTTCAAAAGAATTCAAGGTGTTTTTAAAACCTTACCTTATAAGCAAATACATCCTATATTTGGTGGAATCATAACAGGGTTGATTATTTACTTAGTGCCAAGAGCAGCAGGTGCAGGCAATAGTGTTATTCAAGAGATGATTAATCAAAGCTTTCCTATTTTAATTTTGTTAGCTTTGTTAGTAGGGAAAATATTAGCAACATCATTTAGTGTAGGATCTGGTGGTAGTGCAGGGTTAGTAATACCGGCACTATTTATAGGGGCCTTAGCAGGAAATACAGTATCCTCACTTATTGGCAATTTAGACCCAGGTTTAGGTTCATCCCTTGTTATTGCAGGGATGGCTGCAAGTTTGGCGGGTATTGCTAATGTACCTATTGCAGCATCAATTATGCTAGTAGAAATGGTTGGATTAAAACTTGGGGTACCAGCTACTATAGGTAGTATTATGGGATATGCAATAGCTCATAGCCAAATTATTTACGGTGTTACGAGTCCAAGAGAAGGTAGTTTTTTGAATGTAGAAAAGTGGCGTCAATCGGATGTAAATAAAGGACATTAAACAAAAGGTAGATATAAGTACTTATTAAAGTATTTATAATCTACCTTTTACTATGAAAATGTAAATTGCAAACTTGCTTCCAAGGATTTGGAAATTACATTAAAAGGTAGATTATCTATGTTCTGAGGAAAAATTCAAGGGGAGGTTAATTGTAAAAAACTTAAATCGTTTCTTGACAATTTTTGGCTATTAATCTATGCTAGAATAAAATAGTCAGACAAGATGTCAAAGAAAGAAGGGAAAAGTAAAATGTTTAGTAAAGTTTTAAGTGGTGCATTATTTGGAATTAATGGTTTTATTGTAAATGTTGAAGTTGATACAAGTGATGGATTACCAGGTTTTGATCTTGTTGGATTACCAGATTCATCTGTAAAAGAATCCAAAGAACGAGTAAGAACAGCCATAAAAAACTCTGGATATACTTTTCCAATTAAAAGAATTACAGTTAATTTATCTCCAGCGGATATAAAAAAAGAAGGTCCTTCTTTTGATTTGCCTATTGCTGTGGGTATACTAAATTGTTTAGAAATTATTAATAAAGGTAGTTTAGATAAAACATTGATTCTAGGAGAGTTAAGTTTAGATGGTAAAATAAATAGGGTAAATGGGATTTTGCCTATCATATATACAGCACATAAAGAAGGGTATAAAAGATGTATACTTCCTAAAGAAAATGCATTAGAAGCAGCAGTAGTTCAGCAAGTTGATATTATAGGTGTTGAATCATTAAAGGAAGCCGTTGATTATTTGAATAATGTACAAGAAGTAAAACCTACAAAAGTTAATTTAGATAATATATTTGAAAAAGGAATGGATTATAAATTAGATTTTTCTGATATAAAAGGACAACAAAATGTAAGAAGAGCATTAGAGGTAGCAGCAGCGGGCATGCACAATATACTTATTATAGGACCACCAGGGTCAGGAAAAACGATGATGGCAAAAAGAATTCCAAGTATATTACCTGATTTAACCTTTGATGAAAGCATTGAAATTACTAAAATATATAGTGTGGCAGGATTATTAAAAAAAGATCAGTCATTAATAACTACTAGGCCATTTAGATCTCCACATCATACCCTTTCTAAAGAAATGGTGTAAATTGGATATAGGTAGTAAGACCTATAAATGTAGTTTGATTAGATTAATTATAACATACCTTATACACAGAAAAAACCTTTATATTGTAGAGATATAAGGGTTTTTTGTATGTATACGGAAAACAGGTTACTCCCACTCACCTGATTAATTCAACGTGGTAGATGTATTGTGGAGTTGGAAAGGTTGTATGGGATTAAAAATGGGTGAAACCGAAAATCAGATTTGAATAATTCCAATCTGAAATCTCAAAAGGTGCTTAATGGAGATTATCTCCATCAAGCGAGAATAATTCCTCATTGATAAAGCAATCTGACTTATCAAATCAATTAGACATTGATATAAAACATAGCTTGCGAGATAATCTCACAAGCAAAACTCAATATATTTTTGGTAAACAAAGATAATCTTGGTTTAGCAAAAACAATTAGCAAAAGAATTGGGTTGAGTCAGATAATCTTACTCTAGCAAAACAGTCAGATTTAGCTAATGAATTAGGAATTTCTAAACAACAACTTCAGGACTACAAAAAACTAACCACACTTATCCCAGAACTTCAACACCTGAGTTTTAGCGAGAAAATGCAGTGGGCTGAGAAGTTGAAGGATGAGTATGGAAAGATTGCTAAAGAGAACATGAGTAAAGGTGGACAAGGTTTACAAAATTTTGCAAACCTTAATACAAATCATCAAGTGGCAAATGATGTTGGATTTGGAAATAAAGAAACATATCGTCAAGCAGAATACATTTACAACAATGCCCCATATTTGCCCCTAGAATCGATTTTTATATCTATCTACATAAATTGTACCTTGTCACATTTTAAAGTCCCTAATTCGTATATTTCCAAATATTTACAGTAGGAAAATCAAGGGTTTACAGCCTCGAATTTATTTTTAGAGAGTGGGTATGTGCTTTAATGTCGTAAGCTAAAGAAACACATAATAAAATTAAACAGCTATAAAAATATATCTACACAACAAAAAAAGCATCCCTAATGGACGCTCTCAAAATAGCTGTTTATTGCCTTAAATCAACGTATATTACCCTAGAATCAATTTTAAAGGAGTTAGGGTAGGTTTATATACCCTTAGCTTTTAATTTTATTATGTGTTGCTATTCAAAAAGGGTAAGTTGAGGATCAGGACTAACTTGTATTATGTCATTTGGAGTACAATCTAATGCAAGACAAATCCTTTCTATGAAACCAAATTTAACTGACTCAGTTTTATTATTAACTAATTTGTGTAATGTCGGATAAGGGATTTTTGCTTCTAGACTAAGCCATTGTATGTTTTTATTTTGTTTTTCTAATTGTTCTTTAATTTTTATTTCTATCATGATATCACTCCTTTTATATGTGCTATGTGTACATTATAACAGTTTATAATTATTTTTACAATATAATGTTGACATTATAATTCCAGTGTGATATTATAACCTTATCATTATAAAATATACATTATAAAACATAATTATTAAGAATAGAGGTGATATTATATTTAACAATGGCGAACCGACTTGGATCAACAATCCAACTTACGAAGGGTTAAAAAAAGAAGTAGTAATAGTAAAGAAAGATTCCAAAAATCAAATGGTATTAGTACGATTAAAAAATAAGAGTTTAAATAACTCAAAAAATCTAGGGGGAAAAGAAAATGTTAAATACAATGGTAAAAATGAGTGATGAAATGGCAAGAGAGGAATTTTTACAACAAGCACAAGACGCTCCACAAATGTACAAAACAGAAAAACAACAAGAATTGTATGCAGACCGGTGGTTCAATTTATACCAAAAATTTGTAGGACAAGATCAGGATAGAATAGATTTATTTTGGACGGAATATTGGGATAAATACATAAATAAAAGTGTAGGAACTGTTTTGGCAAGATTTGGAAGAGAAGTAATAGGTAATTAAAAAAGTAAAATAGAAGTGTTGACAAGAAAATAATTCCATGTTATTATTAATAAGACTATATTTTTAAACGCAAAAATAGGACAATTTCTGATTGCCGTCAGAACTGCCTTAGCTTTTCATACCTTTTTTGAAAATATAGTCTGTAGAGTTTTTATGTTGTTTTTTACACTATATCTATGTATTTACATAAGTTTTACACTTGTAAAAATGTTACAGAAGTAATATTGTGTAACATTTATTACGGTAATAATAGCATATACAACTCTGCGTGTCAACATAAATTTTAATTTTATTATGTATTATATGGAGGGAGGGATAAAATGATTACAATTACAAAAGAAGAGGCTAAAAACATAAGTAGTTTACTAGGATTCTTACAAGCTATGGAACAAATAAGACTTAATTATTTACTAGAAAACAATGCGACAGAAGAAGACACTGCAACAATTAGGACAAGGCTAAAAGAAGTAGGACAAGTAATGCAAAAATTAAATTAAATTTAGGGAGGATAAGATTATGAGAAGAACCATGCATATTACATTTAACAACACAAGAGTACACGAATTAGGCTTAGAGGAAATAAAAGTATTAGAGGTATTAGAAGAAATGGACGCATTAAACTATGAGGATTATACAATGGAGCATCAAGATAGGATCCTAGAAGAACTTAAATTTTTAACAGATAAACTAGGTGTACAAAGTAAAAAAAACTTAGCAGACAAGTTTAATTTTAATATGGGTGACAAAGACACACTAGCAGAATATTACAACTTAGATGATGAAGTATTAGAAAAT
The DNA here is from genome assembly GCF_004342165.1 of Natranaerovirga pectinivora. Taxonomy (NCBI): domain Bacteria; kingdom Bacillati; phylum Bacillota; class Clostridia; order Lachnospirales; family Natranaerovirgaceae; genus Natranaerovirga; species Natranaerovirga pectinivora. Next base: position 458,198 of record NZ_SMAL01000002.1, read on the forward strand.
TTCAATCTTATTGTAGAAACGGTTAGCTTAAAGAATTGTGATTGTTTTTATAAGAACATATTAAAAAGGAAAGATGTACTTAAAACAATAATTGAAACAGAAACTGATCCAGGAGAAATAAAAACAAACTATGATGTTGTAAAAGATATCGTTAAATTTAATTAGGGAGGATATTAGAATGGAAAAAAGTATAACAATATTAAATAAGAATGGTAACAAAATTGTAATTTTAACAGTACAAGAGTTTAAAGCATTAGTGGATGTAACAAATATTTGGTTTTTCGATGAGAAAAAGGGTTATGATTGGGGAGATTACAATTGTGTTGATGAATTATGTAGGGAAATTAGCATAAAAAATCAGATTATTGACATGATAGATGAAGCAGAAGATACAGCTCTAGATATGGGAAAAGAGTCTTATAATAGTGCGTATGATTTAAGGTCATTAAAAAGAAAGTTTGAAGAATTAGCAGACAGCCAAATAGAGGAAATTTGTCAGTTATTATTCCAAAAATATAAGTTAGACGATCGAATTAGACCGAGTAAGGTTGAAGATATGTTAGATGTTAAAGAAAGTTGCAATGCTTTATTTCAAGAAGAGTTAAAACTAAAAGAAATAAATATAGCAGATAGAATAATGAATGAATAAAATGCAACTGTATTTTAAGAGGAGGGGTTAACGCCCTTCCTACAACTAAAATCAATTAAACTAATGGGGGACAGTAAATGAATTATGGAGATTTTTCAACAGAATTAATTGAAAATGATAATCCCGAATTATTAAAAATTGAGAAAGAAATATTATACCAAAAACAACAGACGGTAAAATCTATACTTGAAATTGGTAAAAACTTAATAGCAGCTAAACAAATAGTTGAGCATGGTGAATGGACTAAATGGTTAACTAATAAAGTAGATTTTTCCGATAGGACTGCACAAAAGTTTATTAAATGTTATAAGGAATTTTCTCAAAAACCGAATTTAATTTCGGATTTGAACCAAACTAAAATATTTGCCTTATTAGACATAAAAAAAGAAAAGCGAGAAAATTTTATTGAAAATAATGATGTGAAAAACCTTAAAACGAATCAATTAAAACAGAAAATTAGAGATTTTAACAAGGGTATTAAAAATATTAACGATGCATTAAATGAAAATGTTGTTGCAGATATGGATTTAGAACAAATAGAGGAAATTGAAAAAGAAGTTATCGAACAAAAACAAAAACTTGGGCAAGCTGAAAAGGTATTGATAGTTAATAAGTATAAAAAACACTTAGAATATGGCGCGGATTTTACCATTGAAACTGAAGAAGTGTTAGAAAATTTTGGTCAAGTTTTTGAATTCGACTTAAAATATAACTTCTTTTTAGTAAGAAATAATAAACGAGTTTTGGTTTTCAAAAATATTAGTTGCGCTAGCATATCTATTTTTTCAATGGAGTCCAATTATTTTGGTGAATATCGATTTAATAAGATGGAACTTGAGCAAGAAATAAAAGAAGCATTGGTTTTAAAAATCATAGAAATACAAAGAATTTGTGAACAACGGAGAGATGCATTGCGTAAAGATTCAATCAATAAGTGGACTAAAGACCAATTTGAAGAATTATCAACTCCAAAAGTAACTGAGCAACAACAAGAATTGAAACAAACATTAAAAAAATTTTACAGAACATTAGTTAAAAGCTACCACCCAGATAATGGGGGTACGGATGTTGAAATGACAATTTTAAATCAATTAAAAGAACAATGGAACGTGTAAGGGGCAAAGTTGGAAACTATCACAACAAATAAACATATTCTATATATAGAACAAAATAATTAATTAAACATGTTTAAAGATACTGAGCTTAATCTCAAGCCCAGCTATACTTAGAAAAAATAAAAAATCAAACTAATGGAGGGTGTATAAATTATGGCAAAAAAGAGGTTGCAGTACAAAATAAGACAATTTAATCTCAAAACAGATATAGCGGTAAAGGACGATAAATTTTACCTAAATGAAAATGTAGTGTCTTACAGTATGAGCGAAAATATCGTATTCGATTTAGTGTATAGGTTACAAAACAGAGAATATATCCACCAATGGGACAAAGAAAATGGAAACCCAAACGATATACCAGAACTGTTTTACTTAAAACATGGGATAGATAAAGATAATGATGAACAAGTGAGTGCATATAATAAAGTTGTTAAAAATGGGTTGTATATAGGTGAGCAAAAGTTCGTTTACGCTGAAAAAAGTGCGGCCATGTCACGAACACAAAAAACATTGTACATAAGAGAAGATTTACAGCCTATTGTAGAGGAATACATTACTTTAGGCAAAAACAAGACAATTAACAAAACTATACCTAGTAAATGGCTAACTACAAGAGGTTTAATGTTATCTAGTGCTCTATTAATAGATAAAGTACCTAGAATAGCAATCATACCCGACTTTGAAAAAAATATAAGAGAAATAGTTCAAGTGGTTGAAGAATTTACGCCTACCACAGCTACAGAAAAAGAAGAGTATGCGGCTCACATGGAATTAGCAGAAAGCGAAGATAGAACAAATAAAAAAGTAAAAGAAAAGTTAAAGGAAATTAGAGATGATCAGAAAAGGCTTAAAGGGTACTCTATAGTACAAGGTGGAAGCGTATACAAAAGCGAGACTGGTTGGGAAAAAGAAGGTAAAAGAATTAAATTAGAAGAAGTAAATAATTTTAAGTATGTGGGAAAATATAAGGAAAAATATCATCCAAAATATACAGAAGAGCAGACGGAAGAAATAAAAGAAATCCCGATAAATAAATACAGCTTAGGTTACAAGTTAAACGTAGGCGAAATGGATAACACTATAAATTGTTTTGATGGTATGGGGTTAGTGTCATTCGAGTTTATGCAACAAATAGAGAAAGAAGTAGGCGAAAAAAACATAAACGGATGCCAACTTAGACTTAATTATTTAAAAGGGTTATTTGTTAAGTTCGATTTTAAGAAATACTTAAAAGAAGTATTAAAAACAGATACCATAACAGATATTTTTGGTGGTGTACATAATATAGATGATTTAGACATAATAGCTACAGAGAGCTGTTTTAAAGCTAAGTTACAATTTGAAGATGATGGTGTAACTAAGAAATGGTTATTTAATAGCTTGGATGAATACTACCAACTATTAGACAAGTATGGATTTAAAAAGCTAGGTATAGCCAATTATGCTAAGAATAATCCTAAGAAATATACACCTTTATCTTATCAAGCTTTAAATGGTTTGGGATTAGATGTATACGATATGGCTGAACTAAGCAAAGTGCAACGCAAAGTAATTGACAATGTTTTAAGGCGTGGGGACGTTGTAAATGTTAAATTGCTTTTAGATATTATAGAATACGATAGCTCAGAGAATCAAGAAGAAATTGAAACAAAGTTAGATTATGTTAAAAAGTTAATTGAGATTAACGAAGAATTAATTTTTGATAAAGAGATACAAAACTTTCTATATAAAAAAAGCAAACAACTTTATAAAGATTTGATGATAGGTAGAATTAGAGTACCATCCCAAAATTTATATATTACTGGTGATATAATTGCGTTTATGGAATGGGCAGCTTATAGAGATGAAAGTAAAGTTAAAGGGTTTTTAGGTAGAAATGAATTTAGTTGTGAAGGTGTAGAGGGCGAACAAGTTATGATCCGTTATCCTTTAACACATCCTAGTGAAGTTAATAAAGGTAATTTTGTAAAAAGTAACAACGAATACTTAGAGCACTTACATAATGTAATCCAAGTTAATTGCTATGATTTAACGGCAGATCGCATGTCAGGGTGCGACTTCGATGGTGATAAAATAAGCATATTCCCAGCCAATATGGAAGTACATAAAGGTAAAAAACTAGGTGATTATGTTAAGGAAGATTATATACAAGTTAATCCTGCAGATAAGGCAACAGCTAAGGCAGTAAAATTTGATTTTGATGCCATATGGCAATTAGAAGAAGCTACGATGCAAGATTTAACTGGAAAAATAACTAACATTGGTACAACATTACAAGAATTAAGCTTTTTAGAAGATAATAAGTCAAAATATGATTTAGGCGTGCGATTAACAAAACATTTCCAAGGTGTGATAATAGATGCGGTTAAGTCAGGTTTAAAAGTGGAGATTCCAAACGGATTAAAAAAATATTATCAAAAGCCTTATTATTTTAAGTATATAGATGGCACACCTGATTATAAATTACTATCTCATAGAACGCCATTAGGAAGGTTTTGTTTTGGATTAGAAAAAGAATTTAACAAATACTTTCCCATAGAATTAGAAAACAAACAAAATAAAATAGGGTTAGAAAGTAAGGCGTATTTAGATTGCGTGAATCCTCACACCATTTTAATCAACGAAAAAATGTATGATAGAGGCACAATGAGTAAGCTAATAAAGGAACTAATGCCAATACACAATAATTTTTCCACCAAAAAAGGTGAGATAGACAAGGAAATGCGTAAAATTGGTGAAGGTAATAGCCAAAGTATAAAAGATGAGCGTAAACTTATACAAGCAATGTATGGAGAACTCTACGAATGTACAAGAAATAATGCGATTAAAGTTGCTAATAAAATTTGTGGGAATGAAGAAATAAATAGCTTATATAGGGAATCCAAAGAGTTAAAAGCAAAATATTTAGAAAGTACAAAAGAAGAACAAGAAGAAATTAAGAAACAAGCATTAGAAATTAAGGAAAAAATTAATAAGATTAATGAAGAGGTTATTAATCCTTCTATACTAGCATCTGCTTGCGTAACAATTGCATATGAACTAAGCAAAAATAAAAATGAATATGGTATTAACCAAAATAAAAACCATTTATTTCCTTGGATAGTAGCTCCATATGGCTTATTAGAAAATGCAAAAGAAAAAGAAAATAAAATTAAGACTAATCTTAAATTAGTTAGTTTGCCAGAAAATATACAACATGTAGATAAGTTTAGGAACATATTAGATATAGATGGTAAGCGAACAGAAGTACATAAAGTAGAAGATAAAACCTATGCGACTAACATTATTGAAAAAGAAATTTATATAAATAAGAAAAGTACTAGTTGTATAGATGAGAACTATGAGCTTCCTTTATTAAAAGATTATGAGTGTAAGATATGGCAGTTTATGGTTAAAGATGGGGCGAGACTAGAATCTCCAGATATAAGGAAAAAGCTTGCAGATAATAATGTTGTAATTAAATTAAAAGATAATATTTACCCCGCTATCTATGTTAAAGATGATTATATCGGTAGTATCCATAGGCAGAGCTCGCATGTAGTGGGTGGTAAAATTGAAGATTACGTGGGGAAAGAGTTTAAAATTAATAATATTAGAGGTAATGCGAAAAGTTATTTGTTTTTAGATTTAGAACAGTTTGAGGTCACTTTGAGTGACTAGGTATTAAGGTTCGACTTGTATGCAGAGGGTATTGGGAAAGTAGAACTTTCCCATGGAGTGAGAATTTTCGTTCCACAGTGGAATGAGAAGTTAAAAATTAAATTAAAATTTAGGAGGGTATCGCAAATGGAAAATGTAGAAATTAAAAAAGAAATAAATAGTCTAGCTGAATCTGTAGTAGATATGTACTGGAAAGAAGGGTGTCCTTATGGAAAAGGCACTAATGGTTTTAATAAATGGTTACAATTAATTAATGGCAACAATGAGGTAGAACTTGAAGAAGGATGTTTGACAGAAGATGATTTATCTGAAATCACCCTTACATATGGACAAGTTAATGATCTGTTCTATATGCTACAAACGTATGTAGAAAATGAAAAAATTAAATTACCACACATAGAAAATGAACTTACTAAAAATGTAACAAGAATTTTAATTAATGATGCAGAAAAGTTAATCGGATTATTATATGAAGAAAATGAAAAATTTGAAGGAGGCTTTTAATATGGAAACATACGAAGAAAGAGCGATCAGAGTTATAGAAGAAGGAATTACAGAAAAAGATACAACAGATATTAAGTTGACATATGGACAAGCACATATGATTTATCGTTTTGTAGATGAAACAATGGAAACATGCACAGAACTATTAAAAGATGCAAAATTAGAATTTGATAAGAGAATACTTAATGAACGATACAGTAATGCTAAGCAAATCAGAGATTTAATGGCGGATGCGTACTTTGATTTGGATACTACATTTTAACAGCTAATAGAGGGGCATTCCCTCTTTTGGCTAGTTATTAATTGAAAGGGTGGAAATATTAGTTGAATAAATGGGATAAAGAATATTGCACACAATTTCTTGATGAAGTTGATTATCTTGCTAACAAGGGAATTAAGTATGTATTTGTTAAGAGAATTGATGGGGTAAGAAATTATAAATATACCAAAACTCCTGAGTTATTTGAGGCACTTGCAGTATTTTATAAAACTATAATTTAAAGAATTAAAGAGGGGTAGTGATTAATTGAGTATTTTTAAACACAATAATATTGAAATTAATAAGTCTAAAAAAGAATTGAAGATTCATGATACTATAGAAGATTATGCCCAATATATAAGTAAGCATAGTAAAGTACATAATAAGCAAATTGAATTTGCAACAAAAGTTACTAATAGAATTTATGATAATGAGGACAAATCAAAAGTTGATGTTATCACTGCTAGATGTGGGATAGGAAAAAGTGCATTGATAAAAGCATTATTGAGTAATTTAGTCAATAATTATTTAGCTTGGGGAGAGTTGACTAGAGAAGATAAATTGGATCACTATGGTGCTATTGTTGTAACAGATAGATTGGATAGACTTGAAGAAATAGATAAACATGAAGAAATAAGTGATAGATGTTATTTTATGAAATATGATAAAGAGAATACTGAAAGCAAAAGCAGAGAAGAATTTATTGACCAGTTAAGGGAGCAACAAAAATACCCTATAGTTTTGATTTCTACACAAAAATATTTTAGAATGAGTAAAAAAGATAGAGATCAATTATATAATTGGAATAATGGAACTAGGCAAATTGTTTTAATAGACGAAAAACCAATTTTATTTAATCCTATTACAATAAATGAAAAATTCATTTCTAATATAAGAATAGCATTAGATAATTGTGTTGAAAGCGAACAGAAGAATTATCTGATGGACACATTCAATAAAATAGAGAATGAATTAAATGCAATAAAAAAGGATTATAGTTCTAAATATGATGTGATGTGGTTTAAAAAATCTAAAGAAACACTTTTGTATAATGAAGAAGTAGATAAAGAGTTTTTTGATATATTGCAGGAGAATGTCAGTTCTACAATTTATGATAATGTATTAAGATTGAAGCAAATATATACAGATGGTTGTTTGTTTGTAAATAAAAAAAATAAAGATCAAGAAAACACAAGAAATTTTATTCTTATTGAATCAAATGTTGACAAGTTTGAAACAGACAAGTTTAAATATTATATCTTTGATGCGACTGCTTTAAATGATAAAGATTATGATATTGATAAACAAAAATTTAATATAGTGCAAATAAATGATACTAAAAAAATTAAAGATATAAATTTATACCATATCCCTGTAAGTACTAGTCAACTAACGCTACTTAAAAAGAATTACTATATAGATGTTATTTCCAAATGGATTAATGATAATTTTAAAAATGATATCTTTGTGGCAACGTATGGTGAGAAAAAAGGTATATTCCAACGCTTTAATACGTTGTTAAACACGAATAAGTTAGCTTATTTTGGAAATATAAAAGGTAATAATGATTGGAAAGAAGAACAAGTAATGGCACATATTGGCTTCAATAGGCAAGCTGATACAGTATATTTGCAAACATATATATATCTAAATAAGAAAAATGAGGATTGGAATATAAAAGATAATAATACTATAAAGAAAGAAATTGAAGAGTTGTTGTGTTTGGAAAAGGGTTTTTTCACTAATATAGCTATGTGTAATATCATGAAAAGTCAAATCCTCGTTGACACAGAGCAAAATATAATGAGAATTAAATGTAGACAGTTTAGCAATGAAGAAGTGTGTAAAATTTATATATTTGCTAGTGATGATTATACTGATTATATTACACGTTTAAGAGATAAACTGAAGACAAATTACAAGAAGTTTATGCCAGATCAAATAGATAAGGAAATGGCTAAACATTCGACTAAAAATAAAAAACCACCTAGAAATAAAGAAAAAACTAATCCACAGGTATTTTTAGAATGGACTGAGAAGCAAAGTAAAAATAGAGGAAGAATAATTAAGTTTGGTGAAATTGCAAGAGAGTCAGGATTAACCAAAGAAGCACTAAAAGAAGTAAGAAAATCAAATAGTTATGCTAAGAAATGGTTTGATGATCATAAGGGAAATAAAAATGGTGAGTACATAGCTTGAAAAATAGGGGGGATTCTCTAATACATATATATATTAGAAAAACCCCCCCAGTATAGTATATAAATTTAAATATATTCCACGTGAACAAGCTTTAGCTTGTGAAACGTGACCAACTGGACAAGCGATAGCTTGGGAAGGCGGTAGTGGGTTTTAAGGTTTTAAATTTATTTACTTTAGTATAGTAATTCAACAAGTTATTTGATAGAATTTAATTAATTGTACTAATTATATATTCAAATTATGGAGGGTTATATATGAAGAGGGTTATAGTATTATTGTGTGTATTTGTTTTTTTAGCAGGTTGTACAAGTCAAGAAGAAAAAGCTGCTCAAACTTTGGCACTTGAAAATAGTCAGAAATATGAAATGGCTGTTGGGCATTATGAGAGTAAAGAGTGGGATAAAGCTCTTGAATTGTTTATTGAGTTAGAAGGATATAAAGATGTAGACGAAATGAGTATTGATGCTAAGTATGAATTGGCTAAGGAGTATTATGAGTTGGGTAGGTTTGAATATGCAAAAAGACTATTTGAAAGCATATCTAGTAATAAAGGTGTGAATACTTACTTAAACAACTTAAATATTTTAATAAGTGCACAAGGTTTTTGGGAATTTAGCGATGGGATGACAACCGAACAAATTATAATTGAAGGATGGAATTACACTGAAATTGTCAGTATTGGAATGTCTTATCATACAAGAGAAAGTGGTAAAATACAACTGGGAAGACATTATTTAAAAATCGCACATAGAGATTGCTCTACGGAATATGTAAATCAATTAAGATGGATGAAAAATGATCAATTATATAGAAGGTACACTAGGAGTAAAACAGAAAAAATTATACAACCAAAGACCCCACCTCAAATAGGTATGACTGCCCAAGAAGTTAAAGATTCGACTTGGGGCGAACCACAAAAAGTAAATCGTACCACTACTCAATATGGAACTAGAGAACAGTGGGTATATAGTATGAATAGATATGTGTATTTAGACAATGGTGTTGTGACTGCAATACAGGATTAGAATTTAATAAAACTTAATATAATTAACACATAGAGTGTCCAGGTGGATGCTCTTTTTTATTGCTAAAAATAGGGGGAGTTTAATGAAATTATATGACACGAATGTAATAGCACATTTAAAGCTAATGGACATACAAGAGTTGGAAGTAGGTTTAGAAACTAATACAAATAAAGTATATTACTTATTTCCAGATGTGAGAGTTGATTTGCCTAATAGATTAAGTCATAAAGATACATTAAAGTTTATGGAAATATGTGAACAGATTGAAGTAATGAAGAAGTCTAAAAAGATTAAAGAGGTTGCGTAGTTGTTCAATGCAATAAAAAATTAAGGTAGTAGTAATTTATAGGGGTGGTAGAACCACCCCATTTAATGAGGTTTGTTAGTGCAAATCTTAATAATATAATTGTGTGAAGGGATGTGAAGGAATTGTACTTGGATAAATTAGAGAGAGTGTGCGGAAGTAATAAATTCCAGAGAAATGAAAAAAGAGTATTTAGAGAGAATCAAGAAAGAAAATGGTTGGTTTTATGATGATGATTTTAAGGCTAATTTAATTATCACAGATGATTGCGATAGCTTGTTAAGTGCTATATTGTTAATGGATAAATATCCTAATAGGTTTCAAATAGGTTACTTCTATGACTTTAGAGATGGATTATATCGGAAACTTGGTATAGATGATTCATTTCCAGTTGTGGGAATTGATTTGAGCCATCCTACAATACATTGTATAAGCAATCATGTAGTAATGTTAAATAAAGATGATTATTATAATAAGAATGATATAAATTTGAATATAATGGACAGAATAACGCCTTTTAACTACTTTCAGAAGTATAATTTGAATACTTTGTTATTAATATATAGTTTGTTGGGGTTAAAGCCTAAGACTAAACTTGAGGCAGCTACTTTATTATTGCCAGATAGTGCATTTCTTGGATTTTACTCAAGTTTTGAGAATGACAATATAGCTAATAAAAAGTATTTAGTTGATGTTTTAGAACTTCCAGAGGTATATGAAGCACAACAAGAATTAACCAAAGAAAAGTTTTTACTAGGTCAAAAATCATTAAATATAAAAAGTAAATTATGGGTAACTGACAAAGGTATTGAGCCAGTTCAGAATGTAGATATAAAAGGTATATGTAACTTATTAGGCATTAATTATGATCCTTCTGTATTAGAGGGATTTTTTACGTTAATTGAAAAGCATAATACATTTACTGGGAGAACTTGGTACAAATACAATAAAGATGATTTATTTAGTTTTGCAGTTACTAGAAAAAATGAAGTGAAATATAGTAAGAAAGTTTAAATACATATGTCCCTTATTGGCGTAAATGTGGGACGTTAAATATAGCATTGTTCGTCTTTTTGTTCTATCATTTTATATTCCTTTTTGGTTAGTTTTGGGACCAGAATATTAAAACTAACATCTTTATTAAATGACATTACTCTTATTTGAATGCAATTTGAGTTTTTGTCATAATCTATTTGGGAATTTTTTGCACATTTTTGATATCGGTTCAAGTCCGATCAGTCCTCCTATATCAAGAAAAAAATGTGAGTATACATAATAAGTATACATCCGAACAGGCTAATTACCTCAAGTTATGCCTCGGAAGTAAAGATAAGGTATAACAACATAGCCATTGCAGAGGGCGGACTTGATACTCTGCTATTTAATTTCAAAATCGAAAGGTTGATTTACATAAATGAAGAATTTTGAAGAAATGTTACAAGAATATCTAAAGGTAAGTAATAAAAGATTAAAGGAACTAGGCAATAGAAGGTATAGAAAATTAAATTAGTTAAAAAGGAGAGGTTAATATGTTGGAAAATAAATTGCAAGAAATTAAAACTAAGTTAGACGTAAAAGAAACTAATAAGCAGGAAGAGGTAGTTGAAAAAGTTAAGGTTAATGTTCCTAAAAGTGTAGATGGAGCAGTAACAAGGGATGTATTAAAAGAAGAGTTAGAAATAATACAACAAAGAATATTCAAGGGAATTAGCAAGGTTATGAGAGAAAGATTTGCAGAAGTTAATAGTAGACTAGATAAGTTTATTAATATGGCAGGAATTGACAATAAGCACGAAGAGATATATGAGCATATAGAAAAATTGAAAGAACTATTAAAAGAGTAGGTGAGATAAAATGAATGACAGATACAATAAAATAATAGATGATATTATTGCAAGAAGCGGGAACGATTTTAAAAAAATGTCCCTAGCTGACAAGATGGTTTCTAAAAATATTATGATGGAGACTAAAGAATATATCCTAAGTTGGATAGAAAACAACTGGGATCTAGTTGAGTTTTGGTGTGCATTAGATATTGGAAAGGAAATTGATGATTTTAGTGTACCAGACTTTAATAAAATTAGAAATTTGGAATTATACAAAAGTATTTATGGAGACAAGGGGAGAGTATAATGGTTAAATTAGAAATGAGTAATAACAAGATAACAACTAAAGAGGTTAGTTTAATTGAATACTTAGAGGAAGCAGACTATGATGTACAATGCAGAGTAGATTATATTTCTAGGAGTTTAGCAGCTGTGGAAGATTCCATGTTGGAAACAACTAAAATGATTGAAGAAAGTAAAGTCGATTTAGAAGTTGCGGTATTAGTGGGATCTAAGAAAAAGGCTATTAAGAGACATATGTCTACAATCAGAGACTTAGAAGAACAGTATAAGTACTTATGTGATGAGTTGGATGCATTGGAAGATTTATATGAAATAGAAATTATTAATGTGATGGCGTAAGGGGAATAGGATAATGGAAAATTTATATTATGTATATAACATGTACAATGTAGCGTATTTAGTTCAAAAAGGGTTCGAGGTAATTAAATTAGATAAGGTTGATGGTACACTTATGTTCTTTTTTGAGGACAGTCCAGAGTTAAAGGAAGCTGTAGAAGCTATGAAATATGATGATGATTACAATGATTATGTGAGATGTTTTTTAGATGTTAAGAACATGTTTTTTAAGAAGAAAGCGGAGGATAGATAATATGAATTTATATGAAGTTGATTATGGATGGACTAGTGCATTAGTTATGGCTAATACAGAAGAAAAAGCAATTGAATTAGTTATCGAAAAGCATAGTGAGTTTAATGATGGGCTTAAAAGTTTACTAGAAGAAAAAAGAAGTAAAAAAATTAACATATACATTGAGGATGCAATAGATGTGAGGTTATTGACAAGCTTATTATATAACCTAGGAGAAGAATATGTAGTTGATTTTATAACTATGAATGGACGTAGAAGATTATGGTAAGTAATGAAGAATTATTTGATAAGATAAAGGATTTATATTGTGACGGCTTCCAAGAGGTTATTCTTGATGTGGATAGTAGACTTGAGCAAAGGATTAAGCCATTAGAAGAGTACTTAAAGGTTATCGTTGAACTGATGGAGAGGATGATATAATGAGAGTTGCTATAGGTATATTGTTTTTTATTATTACCCTTGTGTTTCTTGGTGGTGTAATGGATAAGGATAGTAGCGACGAGATAAGAGGGAAGTATATACATAGTACTTGTTTTATGGTGGTTGTGAATGTGATTTATTTAATGGTGTAGGTAAATTGCAACGTCGATCGACTGTAAAATAGGACAAAGTTAGTTCTAAAAATTGTATTATGTAATAAATATAGAATTATAGAGGAATCCACTCACACAACGGTTGGCTAGTAGCAAGTTTTTTGAGAGTTTGACCCTAGCCATTTTATATTTGGGGAAGTTAGTTTTTTAGCGGTTAGGCATTGATCGTAAGTGCTTACACACTGTTTCGAGTTTACCGTTTCTAAAACGAATATACTCTCTGACGAAAACTACTTTAGGCTTCATTGTACTTCACCTCTCACATCTATAAAAATTGTGTGAGTTTCTTCAATAATATTATAATTTAAACTTATTAATTTGTAAACTATTAAAAAAGAATTTTGTAAATTATTGAAATATATCATCTCTTGTTGTAGAATTATTTTGATGGGAGGTGAGAAAATGTTAGATATTAAAAATATTGATTGGAAGTATATATCTAAACATAATAACCAAGTTTTTATTATATCAGAAAAAATACTTCTTAATATGGATTTATTTTCAGAAGAAACCCAAAATACTTTTAGAAATAATACAGAAATAGAGAAGTTTGTTGAGCATAAAGAAAAATTTTACTCTATTTACACCATTAATCAAAGGATTGTAGATTCGAAAAACAATATAATTTTAGTTTGTGATGAAAAAACGGAAGACTATACCAACTAGGCACTTAATAGAGTATCTTTTTTAAGTCCTGAAACAATATTATATTGCATAAATTCACAGCTTTTCTTATATATTAGTACAAGGGGTGGTGTGAATATGACTGAATTTGAAAGTAAGGTTATTGAATTACTAGAAAATATTGATCGTAAAATTGGATGTATCGAGCAAGAAGTAGTTATGCAGACTAGAAGCCTAGATGTAATACCAGATTTAATAAAAGAAGTTGCAGTGGAAATAAAATATAAGTAAGTATAGGCACTCATTAATAGAGTGTCTTTTTTAATGCTCATATTTAGGAGGTTATTATGGAATTAATGATATTTAGAGAAGACAAAAATGGTAAATTGGACAGAGTTAATACGGATAGTGGGATTATACCTATTGGCAGAGATGAAAAAGTGTTGTTTTTAGGTGGTGCGAGGGTATTAATTGTGCCTAGAGAAGTGTATGAGAAGATTAGAAATATAAGAAAGGAAGTGAGATAATGGCTAAGAAAGGGAATCAAGGCAATGGTGGAGGGAAACCTTTAAAGTGGGGAAGTCCTGAAGAGTTAGAGCAGTATATACAAGAGTATTTCGAGTGGACTAAAAAGAATGACAAGCATATAACTGTAACTGGATTGGCATGGTGGTTAGGTTGTAGTAAACAAACTATACAAAACTATGAGAAAGCCGAAGAAAATGATTGGTTACAAAGGTTAGATAGTGAAGAGAGACGTAGGTATGTGGACTTGATAAAAGACACCAAAAGATATATTGAAATGGAGTATGAAGAAAGATTATATAATAGAAGTAAAGCCACAGGGGGAATTTTTTCTCTGAAGAACCTGTACGGATGGGTTGACAAGCAGGAAGTTGTTAATACCAATAAAGAAATTATCGTTGATATTATAGATGATGATTCTAATAGTGAAGAGCTATAAAATAAAAATTTGATGGTGAATACTACTTAAATGAATTTAGTAGTATTGGATAAAATCCTTGTAATCCTTGCTATGACTAGACTAACAAAGTTTTATTGACAATAATATATTAATAGCCTTGACTTAAATACTACTTAATGATATTATTATTAATATAAAGTAGTATTAATAGGAGGGGTTATAATGAACAAAATACCTAACGAAGTTGAACCATTAAAGAACATAAAAGATATAGAGAAAATTAAACAGTACTTAAAAGGTAAAGACAACAAAAGGGACTATACAATATTTACAGTAGGTATTAATGTAGGTTTAAGAGCAGGAGATTTATTGAGTTTAAAGTGGGAAGATGTATTGGAAGGTAATACAATAAAAGATACTGTTTATATTAAGGAAGAAAAGACAGATAAAAATAAAGCGTTTGACTTAAATAAATCGGCTAAGGATGCCCTAAGACTATACTTAAATACCCAAGAGGGTGTATTGATGGGGGATTATATATTTAAAAGTCGCAAGGGTGATGATCATTTACAGGTTAGGTCATTACATAAGATAATCAATACCCTAGTTAGAGAGTTGAAAATCAAGGGGAACTATGGTACACATTCCCTCAGAAAAACTTTTGGCTACCATAGGTATATAAACAATGTCAAACTTGAAACATTACAGAAAATATTTAATCATTCAACTCAAGCAATGACATTAAAGTATATTGGAATAACAAGAGAAGTTATTCAGGATGCTTATAATATGGTTAATTTATAGGACAGTGAGAACTGTTCTTTTTTTATACCCTGAGTTAGGGTAGGGGTACATTCTAAATTGGTAGGGAAAGTGGCTTAGTAGTCACAATTTATTTACTTCCATCCAAATACCAAGGGAACAAAGTAAGGGGTGATAGTATTAAAGTTCAGGTTAAAAAAAGAATATTCAACGATGTGTATTATCCTCATCTACAAGAATATGACAAGCGTTTCAATGTCTATTATGGTGGTGGTGGATCAGGTAAATCACATTTTGTTGTACAAAAAATGATATATAAATATTTAAAATATCCTAATAGAAAATGCTTAGTAGTTCGTAAAATAGGAAGCACACTTAGAGAATCTATCTATGCATTATTCAAGTCTGTAATATCTGATTGGGAACTCTATGAGCAAGTAGAATTTAGGGAAACGGTATTAAGTATTACATTTCCTAATGGTAGTCAATTTATTTTTAAACCACTGGATGATCCAGAGAAAATAAAATCAATAACTAACATTGATGATATTGTTATAGAGGAAGCTACAGAGTTAACTCAAGAGGATTTTAGTCAACTTAATTTAAGGTTACGTTCAAAGAATCCATATAATCAAATACACTTGATGTACAATCCAGTCTCTAAAAGTAATTGGGTATATGATTATTGGCATTGTAGAGAACTAGATCCTAAAACAACGATGTTATTACATACTACATATAAAGATAATAGGTTTCTTCCTGATGATTATATTCAAACATTGGAAAAAATGAAGGAAACGGACTATACATATTATAAAATTTATGCACTTGGTGAGTTTGCTACATTAGACAAGTTGATCTTTACAAATTGGAAAATAGATGACTTTGATTATCTTCAATTAATAAGAGAAAACCCAAACATTAAAGCTTTATTCGGAATCGATTTTGGATACACCAACGATGCCTCGGCACTGGTGTGTGTATTAGCAGATGAAGAAAACAAGAAGTTATATATATTTGATGAGTTCCAACAAAGAGGTATGCTTAATAACCAACTAGCAGATACCATAATTAATATGGGATATGGTAAGGAAGTTATTATTGGGGATAGTTCAGAACCTAAAAGTATTGAGGAGATAAGAAGTTATGGTGTACCAAGAATTAGAGGTGCAAAGAAAGGAAATGACTCTATACTTAATGGTATACAGTTCTTGCAACAGTTTGAAATTATAGTCCATTCAAAATGTGTACATATAGCAGAAGAATTACAAAATTATACTTGGCAAAAAGATAAAAATGGAATTTATTTTAATAAGCCAATTGATAAATATAATCATGGAATTGATGCACTTAGGTATGCGGTAGAAGAAATTAGGGGCGAAAGTAGAAAAATAAAGTTACTAAACAGAGCTTTATTAGGATTATAGGAGGTGTTAAATTTGACACAACAAGATTTAATATTATTGTGCTTAAAAGAGCATAAAAAGGAATTACCTAGATATACAAAGATGCGAGATTATTACGATTATAAGCATGACATTCTTTACAATTATCCTGAAATGTCAAAGAGAAATAACTTAAAAGTTATTAAAAATTTTATACAGTTATTTTGTGATCAAGAGGTAATATATACAGTTGGAAATGATTTGACGTATATATCTAAAAAAGGTGATAAAGAAGAGATTAATGCTATAGATTATAATCTTGCACATTGGAATAAGAAACATGACCAACAAGTTTTACTTGAAGCAGAGATTTATGGTGAGAGTTATGAACTTTTTTATGTAAACAATGACCTAGAATTTTGCAGTAGAATACTTAATCCAACTAACTCTTTTTGTTTAAGAAATGAAAAGGGAGAAGTTGAGTTGTTTATTCATATGTGGAGTACTAGATTTACAAATGAAAAATTTATTGATGTATATGATAATGATAAAATTACTCAATACAAATTTGTAGATAATGAAGATTTAATTTTTATAAGTGAAAAAGAACATATGTTTAGAACTGTTCCAGTTGGGGTATGTACTATTAAACAAACTATATATAACAAAATAAAAATATTAAACGATAGTTATAACCAACTAGTTTCAGACCAAATCAATATGTTAAGTGATTTAAGACAAGCATACCTTGTGTTTACTGGTGTAGATATCGGTGAAGAACAAGCCAAAGAAATACGTGAGTTAGGTATTATTGTATTACCTCACGATGGAAAGGCTGAATTTTTGGTACAGAATGTTCAAGATCAACATGTTAAAAATATGATTGAAAGAATACTAGATGATATTCACCAAATGGGAAATAGTCCAGATTTGAATCAAGAACTTCATAGTAATTTAAGCGGACACGCATTAAGGAATAGGCTTCTAGCTTGTGAGTTACGTTGTAATGATGTTGCAGATAGTTTGATTAATTGTGTGACTACTAGAGTAAAGTTTTTATTCCAGTTTTTAAAACTAACTGAAAACAAGGATTACTCATATAAAGATATACATATTCGATATACGCCAAATATTCCAAACGATATTGTGGGATTATCGGACGCAGTCTCTAAGTTAAAAGACATATTCCCACACGAAACATTAATGGAATTATTCTCTTTTGCAGAAAATCCATCTTTACTTATGGAAAAGAAACGCAAAGAGCAAGAGATGGAGTATTCTATTGAACTTGACAAACTAAAAATAGGCAATGAAGAGCTAGGTGAGGACAATGACTAGGTTAGAAAGAGAAATACTTAATATAAAACGTGATACAGAAAAAATTGCAGAAAAAGATATTAAAAGATTGGCTAGGGAATATAAAAAGTCACTAGCTGATATACGTGCAATAGTATTACAAGTTTATACTAAGTATTCAGATGATGATGGCGAACTTAATATAAGTAATGCCCAACTCATAAATGAAATGAATAGACTAGATAAAGTACTTGAAAGAGAGGCTAGGCGTATAGGATTATTAGAAGTTGGCTTAGTAACTGCATTATTAACAACTACATATAAACATTCCTACTATAAAACTGCATACACGTTAGATAAAGGAATAGAGCTAGGTGTTAATTATAGAGTGCTTAGACCAGAATTTATTGAAAGAGCTATCAATGTTCCTATAGAGGGCTATATGTATAGTGACAGAATATGGTTAAATAAAGAGGTTATGATGCAGAGGTTAAGACGAGATTTAATTAATCATATGCAAAGTGGAACAAGTGTAGAAAAATTAAGCAGGAAATTATCTAAGGACTTGGGATCTGACTATTATAATAGTTATAGACTTATTAGAAATGAGACTGCAAGAGTCCAATCGGAAGCACAAGAGCAAATATATCAAGATAGTGATTCAGTACAATCATTACTTTTTGATGCTACGCTTGATGATCGTACCACTGAATTGTGTCAGGGGCTTCATGGAACTGTTTATCGAAAAGATGAGCCTCATCCTAAAATACCTGATGATACACATATACAATGTCGGTCGGCTTATATACCAATTGTAGAAGGTTGGAATCCAACTAAAAAAAGAGATAATCTATCTAAGCAAAACATTGATTATCCTAGTAACTTTGAGGATTGGAAAAGAAGTAATAGTATTGAATAAATAAATCAACTAAGCCAAAAATGGCTTGGTTAAAATAAAATTATGTATAGCACTTATTGGCTTGTACAGTAAGGGCGGAAGGAGAATTAATAATGGAATTAAACTTAGAACAAGTACAAGAATTTATTGAAACAAACAAAGATAATGAAGAAGTTAAAAGCTATATTGGAGGTTTTATAACATCCGATGGAGTAGAAAGCTTCTTGGATAATGAAGAAGGTAAAAAGGTATTACAACCTAAACTGGATAAGCATTTTAGTAAGGGGTTAGAAACTTGGAAAGCTAATAATTTAGAAAAATTGTTAGATGAAGAGATTAAAAAGAGATTCCCTGAGGCTGATCCTAAAGATGTAGAATTACAAAAGTTGCAAGTAGAAATTGAAAAAATGAAACAGGAAAAACAAAGAGAAACTATCACTAATAAAGCAATAAAAATTGCTAATGAAAAGAAGATTCCTTTAGATATGGTAGACTTCTTAATTGGTTCAGATGAAGAATCAACTATTGTAAATATTGAAAAGTTAGAGAGTATTTTAGATGGTTATATTCAGGAAGAGGTAAAGAAAAGAATTGGAAAAGATACATATACACCTCCTGCAAGTGGAAGTGAGAAAGCTCTAACATTAGAACAAATTGAAAGTATGTCTCAAGAGGAAATTAATAAAAATTGGGAAGCAGTTCAAAGAGTACTACAAAATAAGTAGTTCTTTTTTTTATGTCTTTTATAACTTAGACGTTAAAGAAAGTTAAAAACTAATAATAAAAATTGAAAGGTAAAGGTGAATATTTATGGGAGTAACAAAATTTATACCAACTATTTGGAGTGCAAGATTAAATGAAAGTTTAAAGAAGTCTTTAGTATTTGGAAATGTAGTAAATACAGATTATGAAGGAGAAATTAAAGGGCAAGGTTCTACAGTTAACATTAATACTATTGGTGCTATTACCATTGGAAAATATGATAAGCAAAATGGAGTAGGTACACCAGAAGAATTAGATGCTAGCCAAATGAAATTAGAAATTACGGAACAAGACTTCTTTAATTTTGTGGTACACGATGTAGACCAAGCACAAGCTAATGTTAATTTATTAGATGGTGCAATGAAAGAAGCAGCTTATGGAATGGCTGATGTAATGGATCAATACATAGCAAGTCTTTATACAGAAGTTAAAGCAGGTAATACAATCGGTAATGATACAACTCCAATTGTACCTACTAAGGATAATGCTTATGACTATTTAGTAGATTTAGGAGTTATGTTATCTGAAAACAATGTACCTAAACAAGATAGATTTGTTGTAGTACCTGAGTTTTTCTATGGTTTATTACAAAAAGACCCAAGATTTACAAAAGATTCTAGTGTATTAGCTACTGGATATATTGGAGATGTAAATGGAATGAGAGTTTACACTTCTAATAACTTACCAAATGATAACAGTACTAAATACAAAGTAATTGCAGGTCACAGAATGGCAATTTCTTTCGCTCAACAAGTAGACCAAATTGAAGCATACAGACCAGAAAAAGGTTTTGGGGATGCAGTTAAAGGTTTACAAGTTTATGGTGCTAAAGTAATTAAGCCTGAAGCATTAGCTGTAATGACAGTAAATAAGAACTAGATTTGTCGGTTCAAATGACTTAAATTAGGGGTGTCTTATTGGCACTCCTATATTTTTAGAAAGGAAGTGATGTTAATGTGGTTTGAGAATAAAAAAACAGGCTTGAAATGGAATATCACTGACAAATTCCATATAGATAGACTTAAAAATAATAGTGATTATGAAGTTGTTGTTGAAAAGACAGAAACTAAACCTAAGTCGGTGGCAACTACTAAGCCAAAAGCAACTACAACTAAAAAGTAGGTGGTTAAATGTTAGAGTTATTAAGAGATTTGCTAGAATTAGAAGCAGATGAGGTAAAAGAATCTATATTAAATTTGTATATAGATAAAGCAGAAAAAGCAATCAAAAACTATTCTTGGTTAGATGAGATTCCAGAGGAATTAAATAATTCTGTTGTAGAGTTGGCGTCTTACTTCTATAAAAATAAAGATAGTTTAGGTATTGTTCAACAAACACAAGGTAGTAGAAATCAAACTAATGTTGATGGTATACCAAAATCTATTCTTTGTAATTTACCATTACCAAGAGTTAGAATGATGTAATTTGTGCCCTTTATTGATAAGGGTGACAAGAAGGAAGTGAAATATGTTTTACAATAAAAAAGTACATATATTAAATTGTGAAGGCTATCTAAATGATTCAGGGAGATGGACTGAATCAAACGAGCAACCAACTATAGTAAAAACGATTAAAGCAGATGTACAACCATATTCTAAGGAATTAGCGTACAGCGAGTATAAGTTTGAAAAAGATGTTAAATATAGAATATTTTGTGATCCTTGTAACTTAGTTAATTTAGGAACTTTAGTTAGATATAAAGACAATGATTATACAGTTGTTCACATTATGGAATGGGATAATTATATGGTGGTGTTAATAGATGGCTAAAGGAAAAACGATTGCAGAAGTTAAAAAGGAAATGAGACAAAAGGCAATAAAAGCACTTGAGGAAAGTCTATTGATGATTGAAGCTGATGCTAAGTTATTAGTGGGCGTTAAAACTGCAACTTTAAAAAGAAGTATGACACATAATATTGAAGAAACAGAGGATAAAATCAAGGGCGAAGTCGGTAGTTATGGTGTAGACTATGCTTATTATCATAGTTTAGATAATCCATACTTAGAAGATGCTCGTGATATGAACTTAGAAGCTATAAGGAGAAAAATAAAGGATGTGTTGCAAGAATGATTAAATTACTTAGGCAACATTTACTTGAAAATGAGAAACTGTTGTCCTTGTTGGATAACAAAGAAGCGATATATCATCTTGAAAAACCTTTAAAAGTAAAGGCAGATCATTTTATAGTATTTAATGAAAGACTTTTAGAAGATAAGTATATAAAAACTTATCAACTCACTTTTAATATAGAGAGTCCAAATGTTGAAAAGGTTATCTCAATAGAAGAAGAGTTAATCAAATACTTAAATGATGTTCGATGTGAAAAACTAATTAAGAATGAAGATACTTTTATTAGAAATATACAAGTATTAAATGGTGGGGGAAAGATTCGTCTACCTGAAGGTAACTGGAGATCAGTTATCTTTTTTTTATTAAAATTATAAATATTAAGGAGAGTGTTAATAATGAGTAATTACCATAAACAAGATTCAGAAAAATTTGTTGTTGGATCAGGTGAATTATATCTTGGAAAGATAAATAATCCAGAAACTGCAAGCGAAGAAGAAATTGTATCTGCTTTAAAAAACGTAGGTGCTATAGAGGCAGGTGCGACATTGTCATATACGCCTACTATAATAGATATTGAAGCAGCTAATCGTGGGCTTATAGACAGAATTGTAACAAGAGAAGAAGTAACATTTAACTGTGGAATAATGACGTGGCTCATTGATAATTTAGCTGTTTTATCACCTGCATCTATAGATGTAGATGAGATTACAGGAGTTAAAAAAGTAAAAATAGGTGGTAAAACAAAACTACCTGTAAACTATTTGAGATTTTTACATGAAAAGAAAGATGGATCAGGGGAGTTGATAGTTAACATTGCTAAGGCACAATCAGTAAATGGTTTTTCATTAGATTTTAATAAGGATAATGCAACTTCTATTAATTACGAGTTCAGTGCGTTATCTGATAAAAGTGGAAACTTAGTAGAGATTATTGAAACATTTACAAATGTAGAATAAGGGGATAGTTACTCCCCTTTTTAGTTTAGTCGACTGAATTAAAAATTAAAGATAAATAGGAGATGAAATAAGATGTCAAAAGTCATAGATTTAGGTGTATTGGTTAAAGAATCTTTGGAGTTCGTTGTTCCAAATGGTGATAAGTTTGTAATACCAGGAAATATTAGTACAATTTTTACAATGAAATTATCAAAATACCAACAAGAGATAGGTGAATTAGAAGATAATGAAAAAGCTATCAACACTATGAAAACGATGGTATTAGATATTTTGTCATTAGACAAAAACCAAACTGTTGATATGAATTACATAGATACAAATTTAGATGATTTGAGATTTTTAAAAGCTATTATTGAAAGTATGATGGAGCATATTAGAGATATAAGTAAAGACCCAAACTAATAATCCCTCATTTTACAAGTGGAAATAATACTACTAGCAATAATGGGGGAAAAGAACCAGAGATTGAAATGATGAAAAATATTGTATTCGTTTCTAAAGAAATAGGAATACCATTTAATGAAATAATGGAAATGCCTTATGCAGTATTCTTATCATATCTTAAACATTTAAGGATATTCCAATTAGAGCAAACAGAAGATGGAAGAAAAGCACTACAACAAGCTGAGTTAAACCAACAAACTGAACCAGATTGGAATAGAATTAGAAGTGAAAAAGGTTATGCAAAAGTACATAAATAAAATGTGTTCTTCAGAGTGAGAAACGAGGTTATCCAACACAATGAAGGAGAGTTAGGAATAGTGGAGAAATCTGCTATTCCTTTTTTTTTACTAAATTAATAAGGTGGTGAATTGATGGCTACTATAGAATTAGCAAAATATGTTGCTCCCATAGATTTAGATGATAGTGGATTGATGAAGGGGTTAGATAGGAGCGACAAGCAACTTAATAATAAAATGGGAAACTTGTCAAAATGGTTAAAAATATCAGTTGCAGGTGGTATTGCGGCAGTAGGAACTGCAATAGCAGGTACAGTTGCAAGTGGTGTAAAAGCTACAAATAAACTTGATGAAGAACTAAGTAAGTTTAAAGCAACTACAGGTGCTACCGCTGATGAGGTTGAGGCTATTAGAAAGTTATCACAAGATTTATATAAGGTGAATACAGATAGTATGGAAGACATAGTTGCAACTAGTGAAGCCTTAAAGCAATCTATGGGATTAACTGTAGATGAAATAGGGAAATACCAACAGAGTTATATGGATTATGCTAAGGTAACAGGACAAGCGAATGACAAGGTAGTAAAGGATATAGCTCAAGTCGGTAGGGCATGGGGGTTAACGGCTGAAGAGTCAGTTGGTTCATTAGATATGTTAAAGAAATCGGCTCAAGATTTTGGAACTGACTTAGGTAGTGTACAGAAAGCATTACAAGATGTTGCTCCAAGTGCTAAAGCATTAGGTTTAAACATTGAAGAGACTAATGGCTTTATGAACATGATGGCTAAAGCTGGACTAGATGCAAATCAATCAATATCTGCTTTTAATAATGCAGCTAGACAAGTAGAAAGTCCTGAAGAGTTTAGAAGAATGCTTAAAGATATCCAGGCTATAGAAGATCCTACAGAAAGAGCACAAAAAGCAGTAGAATTATTTGGCTCAAGAGCAGGTGTTGCAATGTCTAATGTGTTAGATGGAACTAATGATTTAGATGCTTTTATTGTAACTATGCAAGAAGCAGAAGGTACTGTTAATAGTGCAAGTAATGCCTTTGATAGTAACTTCAATGTACAGTGGGATTTGGCTAAAAAACAAGTAGGTGGATTGGTACAAGAATTAGGCGAAAAGTTTATGCCAGTGGTAAATGATGTTTTAAAGTGGTTCATAGACAGTATGCCTAAAATAGTTGGAATCATAGAGAAAAGTATAGATTTTATAGGTATGATCCTTAATCCGTTCATTGAATTGATAAGATTTGTTATTAGTATATTTCAGGATTTAGAGTTATCGACAAGTGATTCGTTTGGTGGTATTAGAGATACTATCTCAGGAGTTATCGAAAGTATTACTAATATAATATCTATATTTATTGAAATGGCTTCTGCATTTTGGGATAAGTGGGGAAAAGACATATTAGAATTTACTCAAAGGTATTTTGGATTAATAAAAGAAAACATAGAGAGTGTTCTTAATATAATTAAGGGTGTTTTTGACTTTTTTACTGCATTGTTCAAAGGTGACTGGGAAGGAATGGGACAAGCCTTACTGAATATCACCAAGAATATATGGAAGTTAATAGAAAATACCTTTAAGATAGCTATCGAATCAATAAAATTGGTACTTAAAATTGCAATAGACACCTTCAAAACACTTGCAAAAGCTATTATGAATGGTTTGTGGGATGGCTTGAAATTTGTGTGGAATACTACAATTCAATGGTTTGAGGATATTTTTACAAACTTATTTTCTTGGTTTAGGGGACTAGGTAGTACTTTTGTACAAATAGGAAAGGATATGTTCAATAGTATATGGGAAGGAATGAAGTCTATATGGACAGGACTCAAAAACTGGGTATCTAATACTATTAGTTGGCTGACAGATAAATTATTCTTTTGGCGTAAAAGCAAGAGTGAAATAGATAGTAGTCAAGCTGAAGTAAATGCAAAAACTACTACAAATACTACTAGTGGAATGAGCGTACCAGCTTATGCAAGTGGAGCTTCATTAATAAAAAATGATGGTTTAGCATTAATACATAAAGGTGAGGCAGTTGTACCTGCGTATGCAAATCCATGGAATCCAAGTAATAAGAATGGATCGCTAGGTGGATCTAAAGTTGAGATGAATATTGATAGTTTACTAACGATAAATGGTAATGTAGATGAATCAATTATGCCTCAATTAGAACGATTTGGAAAAAAATTAAAGAATGAAGTTTTTGCTACTATAAATAATAATCTAAAGAAAAAAGGCTTTTAGAAGATATTACTTTTTGGAGGTGTTCACTATTAATTTAGACAGATTGAACTGGAAAAATAGCGAGAATATTATTGTAAACAATACGGACACATCGGCAATAGTTGAAGATGTTAGCGATGGATTAACTTACTATGCAGACAAATATATCATAACTAAATTTTCTATTAAGACAGGTAATATCGTTACTTATAATGATATGAAGTATCTTATTATAAGTCAAATAGATAGAAATAAAGGAATTAATAGAGCAAGAATCAGAGAGTGTAATTATAGTATTAACTTTAATTTTGAAGGGAATATTGAGCGAGTTTCTTCTATTATAAATAGTGTTAGTTTTGATATTGAGACTAATACTATTTTTTCTTTTGAAACAGGCAAGATAATACTCTATATTAATACCGACACTTTTGTCGATACTGGACAAAGGTTTATTATAATGGGTAGTGCTTGGAAAGTTGTTGGAGTTGATAGGACTAAGCAAGGTTTATTAATTTTACATTGTGAAAAAGATTTGTTTGGTTCTACCGATGATAAAGAAAATGAAATTGCAGACAGATGGAAATATGAAGAACAAGTCACATATACACTTGAAGTAGAACAAGGGAGTATTATCAATCTTAGCGAAGGTGATTCTCTACAATTAAATATAGTAGCTAAAAGAAATAATGAAGTTGTAGAAAATCCTGAGTTAGTATTTATAGTAGATAATACAGATGTTTGTACTATTCAAGAAAATGGTTTAATTACTGCAATTACTGAAGGTGAGACTAATATAATTATTTTATACAAAGGTATTGAGGTAGTAGTTAAAGTAATTATTGAAGAGATGGAAGATAGTTTTACATATACTTTAAGTGGGAGCAGTCAACTTAGGCTTAATCAAACACTTACATATACTGCAACTAAATATAATAATGATATTCCAGTAAATACAACATTTACTTTTTCTATTGATCCTTTAGGAAACAGTAATTCCATTGCAAGTATTGAGAGTACAACAAATAATACTGCAAGGGTTAAAGGTTCGTCTGATTTTGGGGACATAGGAAAATATTTTAAACTTATTGCATTAGAAGATGGGGTTGAAGTAGCTAAAATGACCATACAAGTATTAGGGTTGTTTTAATAATGTTAACGTGTGGGTTTTGACTCACACGTTTTTAATCCTTGACAATTCTAAAAATCTCCACCTATAATGTTACTATATAAATAAATTGTTAAACGGAGGATGAAAAATGAAAGTAGTTGCTTATTGTAGAGTATCAACAAATAGTGAAGATCAATTAAATTCATTAGAAAATCAAAAAAACCATTATACAAAACTATTTGAAAAAGAGAATTTAGATGTGGCTGATTGCGGTATGCTATATAAAAAAAGCGGTGAAAAATCTTTCTTATATGGTATATATGCAGACGAAGGCTTGAGTGGAGCAAAGGACTATGAAAAGAGAGAAGCTTTTAAAAAAATGATAGAAGATGCTAAAAAAGGCTACTTCAATAAAATATACGTAAAAAATGTTCAAAGATTTACAAGATATATAAAAGATGGTAGTAGTGTTCTAAAAGAATTAAAAAAATATGATGTTGAAGTATTTTTTGAAGATGGTTCTTTGTCATCATTAAATCCATCACACGAGTTATTTATTAATATGTTTACTATTACTGCACAAGAAGAAAGTAGAATTAAAGGGGCGGCAGTACAATTTGGAATAAGAGAAAGTCAAAAAAAGGGCAAGTGGACAGGTGGAGTTCATCCATTTGGTTATGATTTAGTAAAGGGATATTTGCATATTAATAATGAAGAAAGTGAAATAGTAAAAGTAATTTATGATATGTATCTCAATAAAGGATCAGGCTATCAGAGCATTGCAAGATACTTAAATGATGACTTAAAAGTAACTACCAAACTAGGTAAACAATGGAGTACAAAGCAGATAGGCTCTATGTTAAAAAATCCATTATATAAGGGTGTTCAACGTACTCATATGACTTATGTTGACGATATTAATTCAGGTACTGTAAAGAAAGTTCCTGAAGATAAGTGGATTGTGCATTACAAAGAAGAACTTAAAATAATAGATAGTGAAGTGTGGGAATTAACTCAACGTGAATTAGCTAAGAGAAAGAAAATGCATAAAGATAAAGTTAGACCTTCAAACAAACACTTGTTATCCAACTTATTAGTCTGTCCTAAATGTGGTGTTGGTTTGAGAAGAAAAAAGAGAAAAGCTTATGTAAGAAAGGATGGGACAAGTAGAGATTTAGGTTATGAGTGGCGTTGTACGATGAACGATAGATATGGTAAAAGTAGATGTGAAAACAATAATATGGTTATAGAAAAAGAAATTATTGAAAACGTCAAAAATAAAGTTATAGAATTAAAAGAAAACAAACAAAAAATTGATGAAAAAATTATGGATGTAATTAAGGCTAAATTCAATCCTAATGTTGATGAAGAAATTAAAAAGATATTAGTGGAAAAAGAGGATATTAATAAGCAAGAAATGACTAATTTAAACTTATTAACAAAAGGAATTATAGATGAAAAACAATTTCAAAAGCAAAATGATGAATTACAAAAGCAGCTTAAAGAAAATGAATATAAACATAATAAACTATTACGCTTAGATGAAGAGGTAAAAGAGCTAAAGTTTAATTATAAGCAATACATTAATTTATTAGATAGTGTAGATGTGAATAATTTGGATAATGCAACTCTAAAAAAGTTAATTATTAGTGTTTATGTATTTGCAAGTAACAAAAAAGCTATAGAAACTAAGTTTAATTTAAACTTAGCTGATGAAATACCATTTTATATTATTTAAAAAACCATTCCCTATATAGTAACCCTTTCAAATTCGGCTTTAACTGGCGGAGGTAAAATTCCAAAACCAGGTGAAATAAGCTTGGCACATTTAGGTGTGCTTTTTTTAGATGAGTTACCTGAATTTCAAAAGAATGTTCTAGAGGTTATGAGACAACCATTAGAAGACGGTCAAGTAACCATTTCTAGAGTGAATGCCACATTAACTTACCCTTCAAATTTTATGCTTGTTTCCTCAATGAACCCTTGTCCATGTGGTTATTATCCTAATATTGATAAATGCAGTTGTACACCACCACAAATTAGAAGATATTTAAACAAAATAAGTGGGCCCTTATTAGATAGAATAGACATACATATTGAAGCTTCTAATATACAATATAATGAATTGAATGAATTTGTAAAAAATGAGACCTCAAAAGAAATTAAGGAAAGGGTTAAAAAAGCTCAACAAATACAAAAAAATCGTTATCTAAATAAAACAAAGGGAGAAGGGTATTTTAATGCTAATCTACATATTAGTAATATAGAGAAATACTGTGTTCTTGGAATAGAAGAAAAAGAAATAGTAAAACAAGCCTTTCAAACATTAAATTTAAGTGCAAGGGCTTACCATAGAATTCTTAAAGTGGCTAGAACCATAGCTGACTTAGAAAATAGTGAAGATATAAAAGTAAATCATTTAAGTGAAGCAATACAATATAGAACATTGGATCGTAAATATTGGGATTAACAACAATATACATGGTTAGAATGGTAAATAATAAGATTAGTTGAATCCATTCTAAGGAGTGAGCACAATGACGGGTGCAGTTGTAAATGTTAATCTAGATATTCTAAAACAAAACCTTTATAAGATTAAAAGCTCAATTAACAATGAAAATATAAAAATATTAGCTGTGGTAAAGGCTAATGGATATGGACATGGTGCTGACCAAGTAGCAAAGTGTCTTGAAGAGGAAGTTGATTACTTTGGGGTTGGATTATTAGAAGAAGGTATTGAACTAAGAAAAGAAGGGATTAAGAAACCAATATTGGTTATGGGGCCAAGTTGGAATTTTAAAGAATTACATGATAACAATCTTACTATGACAATTAACGCCATTAGTCAATATGAAGAATTATTAAGTTGGTGTAAAAAGAATAATTGTAAGATGAAGATCCATCTAAAAGTGAATACAGGAATGAATAGATTTGGGATTGATGGAAATGAAGCATATAAATTTATTACTCTATATGATGAACAATTTACTATTTTAGAGGGGGTGTTCTCACATTTTGCAGCGACATACAAATCTAAAAAGGGAGTTGTAGTTAAGCAAAGGGAAAGGTTTGAAAAAATCATAAAGGTATTTAAAGAAAATAACTTTACCCTTCTATACCATATTGCAAATGGAGAAAATGCAATTGATTATGTAGAGTGTAGATATAATATGGTAAGATTAGGAAACTGTTTGTATGGTCCATGTAATACAAAGAAACAAATTGGCCTTGAAAAAATTGCAACAACTAGAGGAAAAATAATATCTATTAGCCAAGTAAATAAAAATGAATATATTGGTTATGGACAAGATTATAAAGCCAATGAAAATCTAATTGTGGGTGTTGTGCCTATTGGGTTTTATGATGGATATGGGATATCAAAAGAAAGGGTTGGAATTAGATTCAAATCGCTAATGTACAACACAGTTAAAGACATATTAAAAGGATTAATTAGAAAA
Organism: Natranaerovirga pectinivora; assembly: GCF_004342165.1. Taxonomy (NCBI): domain Bacteria; kingdom Bacillati; phylum Bacillota; class Clostridia; order Lachnospirales; family Natranaerovirgaceae; genus Natranaerovirga; species Natranaerovirga pectinivora. Next base: position 488,387 of record NZ_SMAL01000002.1, read on the forward strand.
AAGAGTAATATATATTTAAATGGCTACCCATTAAAGGTTATAGGTAGACCCAATATGCAATTTACCATGGTAGCACTTCCATATAAGGATATAAATATTGGAGATGAAGTTGAAATAAAAATATCCCCTATATTTATAAGAAAATCTCTAAAAAGAGAATATTATGGAGGGTTAAAAATATGAAATTTGTTACAAAAATAGAAGAAAGTAAATTTAATAGATTTATTGAAAGTCATGAGATTGGCAATGAACTTCAAACAATAGAGTGGGGGAAGTTTAAAAGTTGGTATAATTGGTCTTATGAAACAGTAGGCCTTGTGGATGAACACTTAAATCTAATTGCCGGGGCGCTACTATTAAGAAGAAAAATACCAGGAACATTTAAAACAATTTTATATGCACCTAGAGGTTTTGTACTAGACTATACCGATGAAGAAGTGCTTGAAAAATTTATTTATCATTTAAAAAGTTATGGAAAAAAAACAAAAGCAATGTTCGTAAAAATCGATCCTTGTATAAAGCACCGTGAACATAATATAGAGGGACAAGTAATAGAAGGTGGTATAAATAACACAGGGATTATTGATAAATTAATTAATTATGGGTTTGTATATAAAAAGGGTGCATTAGGTTTTGAAAGCACACAGCCTAGATTTGTTTTTGAGTTAGATATTAATCGTGATGAGTTAGATGTATTGAAAAACTTTCATCATAAAACTAGATATAACATAAGATTGGCTGAAAGAAAAGGCATAGAAATACACCAAGGTAAAAAGGATGATTTAAAAGAATTTTCAAGGATTATGAAAGTTACAGGAGATAGAGACGGTTTTATCACTAGACCCTTGAGTTATTTTGAAAAAATGCATGATACATTAGGAGATAAAAACAGAATGAAATTGTTTATTGCTAAGTACAATATTAACAAAGCATTAGACAATATTAATGAGGAGCTTGCTGCCATAAATACAACGAGGGATAATACAATAGAAAAAAATGAGAAGTTAATTCTTCAAAAAAATGAACTTTTAGAATTAAAAAAGAATAATCCCAATGATATCATTGTATCTGGTGCAATTTTACTATTATCAGGCAAAAGAGCTTGTTACTTATATGGTGCTAGCGATAATGTTTACCGCAATCTAATGCCTAATTATTTATTGCAGTGGGAGATGATTAAATATGCTATGAGCAAGGGCTGCCTAATATATGATTTCAGAGGAGTTTCTGGTGATTTAGACCCAAACAATCCACTATATGGTTTGTATAAGTTTAAAAAAGGCTTTAATGGTGAATTTGTAGAATACATTGGAGAATTTGATCTAGTAATAAATAAATATTATTATAAGTTATGGGAATTTTGTTTGCCTAAATTAAAGAGTGTATCACATAAGCTTAAAAAATAATAAAAAGACACTTGGGGGATTATTATTATGAATAAAAGTTTATATTGGTATTGGATGTGTAATATAAAAGGAATTGGACAAAAAAAGACAGCAAAGTTACTTGATTGCTTTGGGGATCCTGAAGGTGTTTGGAGAGCATCTGAAAAAGACTTATCAAATGTAGCGATACTTAGAACCAATGATATAAAAAAAATAATTGAATCAAGAGACGAAGAATCGATTAACATAGGATATAAGAGACTACAAGAAAGAAATATAAAATTTATAACCATTGATGATAAAGAGTATCCACCCCAATTAAAAAATATATATGATCCACCTTTTGGAATTTATAACAAAGGAATATTACCCAATGAAAAAAAATTAAAAATAGCAATTGTTGGTGCTAGGAAATGTACGTCCTATGGTAAAGAAATGGCTAAATATTTTGCAAGAGAACTTGCGAATCTTGGTGTTGAAGTAATTAGCGGTTTGGCAAGAGGTATAGACGCTTATGCCCATCAGGGAGCAATAGAAGGTAAAGGAAAAACATACAGTGTTCTTGGCAATGGACTAAATATATGTTATCCTCAAGAAAACATAAGCCTTTTTATGGAAGTTGAAAAACAAGGTGGAATCATTTCTGAGTATAATCTAGACGTTAAGCCTAATCCATCTCACTTTCCATTAAGGAATAGAATAATAAGTGGATTATCAGATGGTATTTTAGTAATAGAAGCTGCTAAAAAAAGTGGGTCCTTAATTACAGCAGAGATAAGCCTTGAACAAGGGAGAGAAGTATTTGCTTTACCAGGTCGAATTACGGATAAATTAAGTGAAGGCACAAACGAAATAATAAAAATGGGGGGAAAGATGGTAACAAGTATTGAAGATATATTAGAAGAATTTCAATATATCATGCCTAAATATGAGAGAATAGAAGAAAAAATAGAAAATAAATTAAAATTACTTGATAAAAATGAAAAAATGGTGTATGCTTGTTTGAGCCTAGAACCTAAATATATTGACGAAATAGCAAATGAATTAAAGATAGAAATACAAAAGGTGAATCATTTATTATTTATTTTAGAAATTAAAGGTTTGATTAAACAATTACCAAACAAGTATTTTATCATCAATGTTTAGTGGAGGGTAACTATGGCAAAATATTTAGTAATAGTCGAATCTCCTGCCAAAGCCAAAACCATAAAAAAGTTTCTTGGAAGCAATTATAAAGTTGAGGCATCCAATGGTCATGTTAGAGATTTGCCTAAAAGTCAACTTGGTGTAGACGTAGAAGATGACTTTGAACCAAAGTATATTACCATTCGTGGTAAAGGAGAACTTCTAAGTAAATTAAGAAAAGAAGTTAAAAAAGCACAAAAAGTATTTCTTGCAACTGACCCTGATAGAGAAGGGGAAGCAATTTCTTGGCATTTATTAAAAGCGCTTAATCTTGAAGGGAAACAAACAAGTCGTATCTCTTTTAATGAGATTACTAAGAATGCTGTAAAAAACTCTATTAAAGATGCAAGAGAAATAGATATGGATTTAGTAGATGCACAACAAGCAAGAAGGATACTGGATAGAATTGTTGGATACAAAATCAGTCCATTACTATGGAAAAAAATTAAAAAAGGTCTTAGTGCTGGTAGAGTTCAATCAGTAGCTCTAAGATTAATTTGTGACAGAGAAGATGAAATTAATGATTTTATTCCAGAAGAATACTGGACACTAGAAGCCTTTTTAAAGATAAATGAAAAGGAAATCATTTCTTGCAAATTCTATGGTAAAGGCAACGAAAAAATAAAAATATCAACTCAAGAAGAATTGCTTGTAATAGAAACAGAATTGAAAAATGCAGAATATAAAATTTCAGATATTAGAAAAAGTGAAAGAATTAAAAAAACTTTGGTACCTTTTATAACTAGTACACTTCAGCAAGAAGCGTCAAAGAAATTAAATTTTTCTACTCAAAAGACTATGAGAATTGCTCAGCAATTATACGAGGGCGTTGATGTAGAAGGTGAAGGTACAGTTGGTTTAATTACTTATTTACGTACAGATTCTACAAGAATATCTGAAGAGGCAGATTCCTTACTAAGAGATTATATTCGTTTAGAATATGGGGAACACTATTTATCAGAAGTTGTTCAAGAAAAAAAATCTACAAAGAAAGTTCAAGATGCTCACGAAGCTATAAGACCAACATATGTCCATTTTGAGCCTGATAAAGTAAAAAAATCATTATCAAAAGATCAATATCGTCTATACCAATTAATTTGGACTAGATTTGTTGCAAGTAGAATGCAACCAGCAAAATATATCACTACATCAATTAAAATTGATGCCAATGATTATCGGTTTACGACCAGCACATCTACGTTGGCTTTTGATGGGTTTTTAAAAGTTTATAAATTAGACGAGGAAGAGGAAAAAGAGAATAACCTTCTAAATGTAATTACTAAAGAAACTGAATTAAAGTATGAAGCATTAGATGGTAAACAGCATTTTACTCAACCCCCTCCAAGATATAATGAAGCAAGCTTAGTAAAAATTTTAGAAGAATTAGGAATTGGAAGACCAAGTACTTACTCCCCAACTATTACAACAATTATTCAAAGAAGATATATTATTAAAGAAAATAAGTCTTTATTTCCCACGGAGCTTGGTGAAATTGTAAACAGTATTATGAAGGAATATTTTCAAGATATTGTGGATACAAACTTTACTGCAAAGTTAGAAAAAGAACTCGATCAAGTGGAAGAAGGGTTATTTGACTGGAAACAAGTTTTGAGAGATTTTTATCCAGAGTTCAGTATCACAGTTGATAAAGCAGAAGAAGAAATTGGAGATATTAAACTAGAAGAAGAAGTAACGGATATTGTTTGTGAAGAGTGCAGTAAAAATATGGTAATACGCTATGGGAGACATGGAAAATTTCTTGCATGTCCTGGATTTCCAGATTGTAGAAATACAAAGCCATATTATGAAAAAATTGGTGTTACATGCCCTAAATGTACAGGGGATATTGTTATAAAGAAAACAAAAAAAGGAAGACGTTTCTTTGGTTGTGAAAATAACCCAGAATGTGACTTTATGACATGGCAAAAACCAACAGATAAAAAATGTCCAAATTGTAAAAATGTGTTACTTGAAAAAGGCAAGAAGTTAGTATGTGTAGACGAAAAATGTAATTATCAAACAGAAAATATAAAATAAACTTTAGATTTACAAAATTGCTTGTGAATTTAGCAATATTATGATAAAATATAAAATGTTATTAATCCCTTTCATTTTATATAAAGGGTTTGCATAATTTAATAATTTTTATAACTATAAATATAAATAGAAATGGTATTAAAATTATTAATTATGGAGATTCCTAAATATAAGTAGACAAAAGCATATTTATAGGAGGTCAAAAAAATGAGTGTACAATTATTAGACAAAACTAGAAAAATAAACAAATTATTACAGAGAACAGGTTCTCAACGTGTAGTTTTTAACGATATCTGTGAAGTTATGAGTGATATACTTTCATCTAACGCCTTGGTGATTAGTAAAAAAGGAAAACTCATTGGATTAAAAAACAGAGATGGCAATGGCTTAATAAATGAATTGTTACAAGATAACATTGGTGATTATATTGATGAACAATTAAATGAAAGACTATTGAATATTTTATCAACTAAAGAAAATGTAAATTTATCTACACTTGGTTTCACAAATGTTGAATCCTATGATGGAATCATCGTACCAATTGATATCGCTGGAGAAAGATTAGGAACTTTGTTTTTTTATAGACAAGAATCTGCATATGACTTAGAAGATGTAATATTAAGTGAATATGGAGCGACTGTTGTTGGTCTTGAAATTATGAGATCTGTTAATGAGGAAAATAATGAAGAGATTAGAAAGTCAACTATTGTTAGTTCAGCAATTGGTACATTATCTTTCTCGGAACTTGAAGCTATACTTCACATATTTGATGAATTAAACGGACCGGAAGGTATTTTAGTTGCAAGTAAAATTGCAGATCGTGTTGGTATAACGCGTTCAGTAATAGTAAATGCATTAAGAAAGTTTGAGAGTGCTGGCGTAATAGAATCTCGTTCATTAGGTATGAAAGGTACTTACATTAAAGTTCTTAACGATGTTTTATTAATTGAATTAAATAAAATGAGAAAATAAGTAATTTAAAAATAAGAATATATTTGAAAAGTTCTTGCTATTAAAAAAGCAAGAACTTTTTTTGTAAATTAGTAGTATAGAACCATAAAATTTTATGGAAAGTGATAAAATTCTTGATTCAATGGAACTATTTTTGAAATTCAAAACATACATGATTTTATTATATAGTTTTATAATCCATTGGTGTATAATAGGGTGAACCTTGCATATTTACGCTGTTTGGTGTATATTAATATATAATATTGTAGAAAAAAATAACCTTTATTTTTAGACCAGCCATTGGATAATAAAGGTTTATGTCGAATTTAATTGAATTAAGTCTAATTGCTTAGTATAATATACTTGAATTATTTTTTAGATAAATTATAATATATTTAATAACAAGTATGAGGTGAAAAGGTAAATGAATGGGAAAATATTTAGTAATGTCAACGTAATGAATAAATCGCTTGATGCATCTTGGCTAAGAAATCAGGTTATATCTGAAAACATTGCAAATGTTGATACTCCAGGGTACAAACGAAAAGACGTTGTATTTGAAAACAAACTAAGAGAAGCATTAATGAGTGGAAGATTAAATGCAAATGAATTAACGCCTAAAGTAGTACAAGATAAAGTCAATTTACAATTTAGAAGAGATGGTAATAACGTAGATATAGATGTTGAAATGGTAGAATTAAGTAAAAACCAATTGAGATATAATACATTAATAGAACAAGTAAAACATGATTTTAGTAGAATGAAAACAGCAATCACATCAAGATAAGGAGGATGTTTATGTCTTTTTTTAGTTCATTAAACTCCAGTGCATCAGGATTAACAGCGCAAAGGCTTAGAATGGATATAATATCCCAAAATATAGCCAATGTAAATACAACAAGAACAGAGAATGGGCAACCATATAAAAGAAAAACGGTTATCTTTGAAGAGAAAAATAATAATAAATTCAATGATGTATTAAATAATACAATGAATCAGTACAATGCTAACGGAGTACGAGTTTCAAGAATTGTTGAAGATGAGCGACCATTTATGCAAGTATATGATCCAACACATCCAGATGCTAATGAAGAAGGTTATGTGTTAATGCCTAATGTAAATGTGGTTGAAGAAATGACGAATATGATTAGTGCCAATAGAGCATATGAAGCCAATGTGACAGCATTAAATGCAAGTAAAGGTATGGCGATGAAAGCTCTCGAGATAGGAAGATAATTTAGCTTAATATAAAAACATACATATAGAATAGGGAGGGTGAAAGATGAACGTTTCCTCGTTGCAAACAATAAATGGTCTATTAGGGCAAGATAAAAAAACAAATTCAACCAATGGCAAGACAGTATTTGAAGATTTTTTTAATTCAGCAATGAATTTAGTTAATCAAACTAACGCACTTGAAAAAGAAGCTAATCAAATGTCTATAGATTTTGCTGCTGGAAAAGTTGATAGTATCCATGATGTTATGATTGCTCAAGAAAAAGCAAATATAGCATTACAGTATACAGTGGAAATTAGAAACAAGGTATTAGAAGCATATAACGAAATAATGAGAATTCAATTATAATGGTTAAACAGAGAACCTATTTAAAAATAAAAAATCAAAAGCCTTTACCAAATAGGTTTAAGGGGTGTAAGAATGAATGAAACTTTAAACAATTTTTCACAGCAAATTACAAGTTTTTTTGAAAAATATGATAAAAAGCAAAAATTAAAAATGTTCGGAATAGCAATTTTAGTAATCGCAGCTTTATCCATATTAATACTTGTAATTAACCAACCAAAGTTTGTAATGCTATCTAACAATCTCACTCCACGACAAGCGGCAGAAATTAGGGACATACTAAGTGAAAGTAGTATTAGATACAAAGTATCACCTGATGGATCCAGTGTTCAAGTAGATGCAAAACAAATTGCGGATGCAAATATGGCTTTAGGTCAAAAAGGCATTCCTACGACAGGTTTTACTTATGAAGATGCTTTTAATACAAGTTTTAGTACAACTGAAACAGCAAGAAATCAAATGCATCAACTAGCCTTTAGGCAAGAATTAGCAAATAGTATTAAAACAATGGATGGTATATCAGATGCAATAGTTAATCTGGTTATTCCAAATCAAGATAGAACAATATTTGACCAACATAGAGAATCAACAGCCAGCGTTTTATTAACAACAGAACCATCATTTTCAAATAATCAAGTTTTAGGCATTGTTAACTTTTTAGCCGCAGCAGTACCCAACTTAAAGAATGAGAATATTAAAGTGATTGATCAAAGAGGGAATATTCTGTTTCTTGGCGATGGCAATGATTATAATAGTCCAGGAAATAATTTTGATATAGTAAGACAAAGAAGTGACGTTATAAGAAAAGATGTTATGTCTGCATTATTAAGTTTGGGTATTTATGACGATGCAGAAGTTGTTGTGAATCTTGTAGTGGATTTTGATAAAGAATCTTCTGTTTCAGAGATTTATTCCACTCCAAACGGACAGGCTACTGGGATTCCTGGTTCAAGTTATCAATATGAATCAAGTGGTGTGAATGGGGTTGCTGGTGGAGCGCCTGGGATAGATGGGAATGCTGTACCAGAGTATTTTATGCCTGATGGAAGTATGTCTGAAAGTAATACGACCATTAGCCAAATTAATTATAATGTTAACAAGACAATCGTAAGTGCAGAAAAAGGTATTGGACAAATATTGTTTGATTCTTCTTCTATTGCAGTTGTTGTAAATGACTTTGTTATACATGACGAAGAGGTATTGGAACGTAGAGGGTTGTTAGAAAATATGACCTTTGAAGAATATAAAGAAATTCATAGTGAAAGAGTGTTATTTGATGTAGGAGATGAAGTTGTAAACCTAGTAAGAAACGCTACAGGTATTCCTAATGTGCAAGTTATAGGGTATGAAATTCCTATATTCTATGACAAAGTTGTTACGAGAACGCCTTGGACAAACTACATTACATTAGGGCTAACCATACTTATAATTGCTTTATTAGCTTTTGTTGTTTATAAAGGAATGGAACCAGTTGAAATAACAGAAATAGAGCCAGAATTATCTGTAGAAGATATGTTAGCAACTACAAAAGAACATCAACACTTAGATGATATCGAATTTGATGATAAATCTGAAACAAGAAAACAAATTGAAAAATTTGTAGAAGAAAAACCAGATGCAGTAGCTCAATTACTAAGAAATTGGTTAAATGAGGATTGGGAGTGATAATATGGCAAAAGACAAAACAATGACAGGTGTTCAAAAAGCAGCAACTTTATTAATAACTCTTGGTCCTGAAAAATCTTCAGAAGTTTTTAAACATCTTAAAGATGAAGAAATAGAACAACTTACCCTTGAAATAGCTAATACAAGAAGTGTATCTCCTAAAGCAAAAGAAGCGGTGCTACAGGAATTCTATGAAATATGTCTAGCACAACAGTATATTGCTGAGGGGGGTATTTCTTATGCAAAAGAATTACTTGAAAAAGCTTTAGGTAATGATAAGGCTAAAGATGTTATTGGAAGATTAACTGCGTCATTACAAGTAAGACCTTTTGAATTTATAAGAAAGACAGATCCAAGCCAGTTGTTAAATTTTATTTCAGAAGAGCATAATCAAACCATCGCTTTAATTTTATCTTACTTGTCACCAGCACAAGCGGGTTTGATTTTGGCTGCTTTACCAGGGGAAAAGCAATCAGATGTAGCAAAACGTATTGCACAAATGGATAGAACATCTCCTGATGTTATTAAAGATGTAGAAAATGTATTGGAAAGAAAATTATCTTCATTAGTGACACAAGATTATACAGTTGTTGGTGGCGTAGATAGTATTGTTCAAATACTTAACTCAGTAGATAGAAGTACAGAGAAACACATTATGGAAACATTGGAAATAGAAGATACAGAATTAGCAGAAGAAATTAGAAAGAAAATGTTTGTATTCGAAGATATTATTGCTCTTGATGATAGATCTATTCAAAGGGTTCTTAGAGAAGTTGATAACAACGACTTGGCAATTGCTCTTAAGGGGGCAGGAGAAGAAGTGCAAAATGTTATCTTTAACAACTTATCTAAACGTTTAGCAACTATGATAAAAGAAGATATGGAGTATATGGGTCCTGTGCGACTTAAAGATGTTGAAGAATCACAACAAAAAATTGTTAATATTATAAGAAAACTTGAGGATGCTGCAGAGATAGTTATATCTCGAGGTGGAGGTGACGAAATAGTTGTCTAATCTATTTAAATCGTCATTTGTTACCTTTTCACCAGAAAATAAAAAAGTTATCAAAATTGAGAATACAAATCCAAGAATTATTAATAAAGATTCAGAAGATGAGGAATCTAACATAGTGCCTATCTCTACAGAAATTGATTATAAATTAAAAGAAGAAGAAGCACAGCAAAAAATCAATCAGATGATGGAAGATGCACAAAAACAGGCTGAAGTTATTAAAAAGAATGCATACGAAGAAGGAAAAGAACAAGGATATTCTCAAGGCTATAGTGAAGGATATTCTATTGGGAAGTTAGAGGCGGACCAACTAATAAACAAACTTAAACAAGAAGAAATTCAATTAGAGGAGAAATACAATAACTTAATAGAATCTTTAGAACCTGAATTCGTTCAACTAGTGATTGCCATAATTGAAAAAATGACAGGCATTCTGGTAGAAAACAAAAAAGAAATTATACTCTACTTAATAAATGAAGGCATCAGATCAAGAGAATCCGCTAGGGAATACCTTATTAATGTAGCTATAGATGACTATAACTACATTATTGATCATAGTAAAGATGTAATTAATATGGGTAATCCAAATGTGAAGATCAATATAGTAAGTAATACCAAGCTTGAAAAGGGTCAATGTTTTATCGAAACTGAAAATGGCATAATTAATTCAAGCGTTGATACTCAATTAACAGAATTGATTGCAGACTTGGAACTGCTCTCCAAATAAGGGATATATAAAAGAGAATGACACTATTATTATACACTTAATGCCTTGGAAACTGGAAAGGAATTGAAGTTTATGAAAACTATCAATTTTAACAAATACAAAGACTTATTAAATAAATCCTATATAAAGCAGCTAGGTAGTGTTTCAAAAGTAATTGGATTAACAATAGAGTCTATTGGTCCAAGTGTAAACTTAGGTGATTTATGTGCAATTTCTTCTAAGAGTGACAATAAAAAAGTTTTGGCAGAAGCTGTAGGATTTAGAGATAATAGGATATTACTTATGCCATTAGGAAGTATTGAAGGTATTGGGCTTGGTAGCATTGTGGAAGCAAAAGGTGAGCCATTAAAAGTGCCTGTTGGAAATGAACTTTTAGGCAAAGTTTTAGATGGATTAGGCCGACCACTTAATTCATCGGATATAAAAGCTGAAGATTACTATCCTATAGAAGCGCCACCACCAAACCCTTTAAAGAGAAACAGAATAGAAATGCCATTACCATTAGGTATTAAAGCTGTGGATGGATTATTAACGGTGGGAAAAGGTCAAAGGATTGGTATTTTCGCGGGAAGTGGTGTAGGTAAAAGTACTATACTAGGAATGATTGCTAAAAATGCATCCTCAGATATAAATGTCATAGCACTTATTGGTGAACGTGGTAGAGAGGTTAGGGAGTTTATTGAAAGAGATTTAGGAGAAGAAGGTCTTAAACAATCTGTTGTAGTTGTTGCTACCTCAGATCAACCTGCTTTAATTAGGCAAAAAGCTGCAAAAACAGCTACTGCTATTGCCGAATATTTTAGAGATCAAGGAAAAGATGTCCTTTTAATGATGGACTCACTAACACGATTTTCAATGGCTCAGAGAGAAATTGGCTTAGCTATTGGTGAACCACCTGTAACAAGAGGATATACGCCTAGTGTATTTGCTCAAATGCCTAAACTCTTAGAAAGAGCTGGAACATCCTCAGAAGGGTCTATAACAGGATTGTACACAGTTTTAGTAGACGGGGATGATTTTAATGAGCCAATAACGGATACTGCCAGAGGAATTTTAGATGGACATGTTATGTTATCTAGAAATTTAGCCAATAAAAATCATTTTCCAGCTATTGATGTTCTAAATAGTATTTCACGTGTTATGAATGATATCGCATCAGATGAACATAAAGCATTAGCCAATAAATTAAAATCAACTTTAGCTACATATAGAGAATCTGAAGATATTATAAATATTGGTGCATATAAAAAAGGATCTAATAAAGAAATTGACTATGCTGTAAGAATGATAAATAGGATTAATGAATTCTTGAAACAAAGTACAAATGAAAATTTACCATTTGAAGAAACTTTAAATCAGTTAACCAATTTATTTAATGAATAGGTGATAGAATGTCAAAGTTTAAATATAAGTTTCAAAACATATTAGAGATTAAACATAAAATTGAGGATCAGAAGAAGTTGTCCTATTTTAATGCTGTACAGGCCCATTCTTCACAACTAGATGAATTGTATAGAATGTATGATAAAAAAGATGATTATGAGAACAATCTAAAAACCAATGTGAAAAGAGTAGTAACAGCTAAAAATCTTAGAGATTACTATAATGGATTAGAAAGAATAGTAGAGTTTTGTAAAGAAGAAGAAAGTAAACTAGCAGAATTAGAACAAAAACTAGAAATAACTAGAATTGATATGAATACTGCTGTTATCGATAGAAAAACTTATGAAAAGCTCAAGGAAAAAGATTTCGAAAGATTCTTAGAAGATGAAAAACTTAAAGAGAATAAAATAGTGGATGAATTAATCAGTTATAAATATTTTAAACCCCAAAAGACTGGAGGTTGACCATGTCCAAAAATGAAAAAACAAACACAATTAAAGGAAGCATAATTTCTATCTTAATAGGGGTAGGTATTACAGTTTTATTATTAGGTGGATTTATATTGCTTATAAAGTTAGATATTGCTGGTCTAGGGAATCAAGTAATGAGACCTTTAATCAATGATGTACCTGTATTGAATTTAATGCTACCAAAAGAAAAAGTTAGAGAAAATCAACTTGAAATAGATAAAAAAGAGAATCCTTATGCTTTTGAAACAGTAGAAGAGGCTGTATATAGATTAAAAGAGCTAGAGGTCGTTGTAGCTAATAAAAACAGTGAAATTAGAAACTTAAATGAAGAAACAGATAGGCTTAGAAGAGAAGTAAGTAGACTTCAAGAGTTTGAAAATAGGTATATAGATTTTTTAGAAGATAAATCCAAATTTGATGAAGTGGTTGTTTTTAATGACAAAGCACCCGATATAAATGAGTACAAACAGTTTTATGAATCCATATTTCCTCAAAATGCAGCACAAATATATGAAAGAGTCATTGAACAGTATCTTTATGATGAACAGGCCAAAAAGTATGCAGAAACTTATCAAAGCATGAAGCCTGGGGAAGCTGCAAGAATATTAGAAACAATGACTACAGATTTAGACTTGGTTGTTCTTATCCTTAAAAATATAAATACTGAACAGCGCGCTAAAATATTAGGTGCTATGAATCCAACAACTGCAGCAAGAATCACAAGAATGATGGCACCTTAAGCCTAGCAAAAAAACAAAGAAAGGAGGATAGAGAATGGAAGGATTTAGTATTATAAGTACCAAGGTCATGTCTCAAGAAACTATGAATTTAAAATCACCTGTTAAAGCATTAGGAGATAACTTTAGTAAGATTATGGACCAATATACTAAAAAAAGTAATAAGGTAGAAGAAGCTTCTAATAATTCAGTGGATAATAATTTTGCAGAAAAGAAGTATCAATTAAGTGGTAAAGAAATTAAGCCGGTAGAAGATACTGAAAGCCTAGAAAAAGAAGAAGAATCAATTGAATTGAAATTAATAAGAATTATTACAGAGCAATTAGGAATTACCCCGGAAATATTAATGGACTATCTTAGTTCAATGAACTTGGAATTAAAAGATTTATTTACAGTTGATAAACTTCAAGATTTAACTGTTGAAATACTAGAAGTTTCTAATATCCTTGAGATACTATCAGACAAAGAGTTGTCACAAGATATAAAATTAATGTTCCAAGAAGTAAGAGATTTAAATCATATGGTAAATGACAAAGAAATTGAACATTTGAATACTAATATTGAAAAACTACCACAGGAAACTTCAAAAGAAAATTATAATTTTACAAATAACTTTAAAGATGAAGAAAGCGAAAAAGCCCATTCAGGATCTACAGAAAAAACAAATATTACTATTGAAGTAACGGAAAAAGACACGATACATAAGGAAGTAAATTCTGAAGTAACAAGTTCTTTTATGGAAAAATTTGAGCAAAAGCTAGAAACTTTTTTACAGCCACATATTGAGACTTTAGATGCTGATACAGCTTTAGATTACGAACAAATTATAAAACAAATAGCAGAACAAATTAAAGTACAAATAAAACCTGAAATAACAAAAATGGAGTTTCAACTTAACCCAGAACATTTAGGGAAAATTAACTTCTCCCTAATATCAAACCAAGGTTCTATTTCAGCAAGATTTGTAGCTCAAAATCAATTTGTTAAAGAAGCTATTGAAAGTCAAGTGGTTCACTTAAAAGAATCATTAGACCAACAAGGCATAAAGGTAGATAAGATAGAAGTTGTGTTATCTAACGAACCCTTTAATCAAGATAAAGAAAAAGATTCAACACAGGACAATCAAAAAGGATCTACTAAGAAAAATCTAAAGATTCAAAGAATCAATGAATTAATGGAAGAAGATCTATCAGAAGAAGTGGCAATAGAAGAAAAAAATATATTAGAAGAAGAATCAGTCATTAATTATACAGTTTAAGGAGGTTTAAAAATGAGTTCAGTAAATGATGTACAGAAAATGTTAATGCAATCATATAATCCTCAACAGACAAAAAATAGCAATAATGATTTAGGAAAAGATGCTTTTCTTCAATTATTAGTCACTCAAATGAGATATCAAGATCCACTAAATCCAACAAGTGATACTGACTTTTTAGCTCAAATGGCTCAGTTTTCAGCACTGGAACAAATGCAAAACATTAATACAACGATGATGGCACAACAAGGATATGCTTTAATTGGAAAAGATGTTATTGCAATAACAGTAAACCCTTTTACCAATGAAGTAACTGAAGTTGAAGGCATAGTAGAAGCTGTAAATGTTGTTAATGGAAAAGTTCAACTACAAGTAAATGATGTAACAGTATCATTAGACGAAGTTAAGTTGGTATACAATGAAGGTGATATAGTTAATCAAATGGCAAAGCTTTCAACTTTAGATGCCATTAAAGCACTTAATCAAAACATACTGACACAACAAAAGCTTTCTCTAATAGGCAAACATGTTTTAGTTAAAACAGTAGACCCAGATACTCAAGAAACTGTAGTAACAGAAGGAAAAGTAGAATCTGTTAAAGTATCCAACGGAAAAACATACTTACAAGTTAATAACAAACTTCTTAATTTAGAAGATGTTGAGAGTGTTTCTGAGAATGAAGCAAGTAGTATATAAATAAAGTTTTTTTTAGGAGGGATTTTATGAAAATACAAAAACACCATTTTCCTCCAATACAGGTTGAAAGAAACAGGGAACAAGATAAGGTTGATATCTTAAAAGGTAAGAAATCTTTTGAGTCAGTTTTACAAGAACAAATCATTACAAAGCAAGAAGGTATAAAATTCTCTAAACATGCCAATGAAAGGTTGTTAAAGAGAAATATAGAACTTACTCAAAATCAGATGGAACGCCTTGAGGATGGTGTACTAAAAGCCAAGACTAAAGGAATTAAAGAGTCATTGGTATTAATGGATAATATTGCCTTTGTAATTAATATACCAAACCAAACGGTAATTACAGCAATGGAACAAGAATCAACAGAAGAACAGATATTTAGTAATATAGATGGTGCTGTGATACTATAGCTGGACCAAGATGGAAGCTATTAACCTCTGAATGAAAGAAGAGGTTACACAGTAATTAAAGGAGGTCAATGCATTATGATGCGTTCAATGTATTCGGGAATTTCTGGATTAAGAGTTCACCAAACAAAAATGGATGTTATTGGTAATAATATTGCAAATGTTAACACAGCGGGCTTTAAAGCGGGAAGAGTTACTTTTAGTGAGGTTTTTAATCAAACGCTTCAAGGTGCAAGTGGTGCTAATGAAGCAACTGGTCGTGGTGGTACAAACCCAATGCAAGTTGGCCTAGGGGTTAATATTGCATCAATAGATACATTAATGACAGAAGGAGCAGCTCAAAGAACAGATAATCCTTTAGATTTAAAAGTAGAAGGAGAAGGTTTTTTTGTTGTTGATGATGGATCCGGTTATAAATTTACAAGAGCGGGTGCGTTTAGAATTGATTCAAGTGGTAATATTGTAAGTCCTGAAGGACAAAAGTTAATGGGCTGGGGTGTTAATAATAATACAGGTGAAATAGAAAAAGGTGTTGTAGAATCTTTATCTATATTATCACCAGCAAATTTGTACTCTGAGCCGGAAAAAACTACAAATGTATATTTAGAAGGTAATATTGATCGAAATGATACTCAGTTAGACCCATTAAATGGAGGCGTACCTTTTACTATCAGTTTTTACGATAGCTTAGGGTACAGATATACTGCAGAGTTAAAGTTAACTAGTACAGCAGGCGATACTGACTTTGCAATAACCGTTGGTGCAGTAAAAGATTCTAAAGGGGAAACGAAAGCTGTTGGAACTGACTCAGTTACTGTTTCTTTTAATCCTGCAACAGGAAAAGTTAATTTAACAGGGGATACACAATTAAACATTACAGGCTTAAATGGTGCTACGGATTTTTCGGAGATGGCAGAACCTTTAACTGTTGATTTAAGTCAATTAACATTGTTTTCAGGCAAAACTTCTATACAATCTGTTAGAGGAGATACAAGTGGTTTTGGTGCAGGTAGAGAAGCAGGTACAATGTCTGGTTTTAGTATTGGACCTGATGGAAAAATACAAGGTAGATATACAAATGGAGAAAATAAATTATTAGGACAAGTTGTTATAGCTCAATTTAGAAATCCAGCGGGACTTCAAAAAGTTGGAAACAATCTATTCCAAGTAACAACTAACTCTGGTGATTTTGATGGTATTGGTATGGATCCAACAGCAACAGGAGGCGCCTTAAATGCAGGTGTTCTTGAAATGTCAAATGTTGACTTATCAAGAGAGTTTACAGAAATGATTACAACTCAAAGAGGTTTTCAAGCGAATTCTAGAATCATTACTTCGTCAGATGAAATGTTACAAGAATTGGTTAACTTAAAAAGATAATAGATAACGAAGGATGAAAGTCTTTCATCCTTCGTTTTTAAAAAGGTGTTTATTATGATAGAAGTAACAAAAATTAATAATATAAAAATATCAATTAATCCTGATTTAATAGAATATATTGAAGATACACCAGATACAATTATTACGCTTACAACAGGTAAAAAAATAATTGTTAAAGAACAAAGAGAAGAAATAATGACGCTTTTTGTAAATTATAAGAGAAAATGTAATAGCATTGCTCTAATACAACAATAGGACTAAAATACATAAAGAATAATAAATACGATAGTGAGGTGGGGACATGGATATAGCATCAATAATAGGTTTAATAGCTGGTGTCTTTTTTGTTTTGGCATCCATACTTTTGGAAGGTGATATATGGTCTTTTGCAAATGCACCATCAGTAATGATTACCATCGGTGGTACTTTTTCAGCAGTTTTAATATCATATCCTTTAAAAAAGTTTTTAAACTCATTTAAAGCTATTGTACATATCTTTAAGGATACAGATCTAAATGAAGGTACAGTGATAAAGAGAATAATAGATTTGTCAAATGTAGCTAGAAAAGAAGGGTTATTGGCATTAGAAGAAGCCTCAGAGGAGATTAATGATGACTTCCTAAAAAAAGGCGTACTTCTTATTGTAGATGGTACAGACCCAGAATTGGTAAGAAACATTCTAGAAACAGAAATGGCATTTATTGAAAATAGACATAAAGATGTTCAAGGTTTTTGGGAAAATATTGGAGCCTATGGTCCTGCATGGGGTATGATTGGTACATTAATTGGATTAATCAATATGTTAAAATCCTTAGATGATCCATCAACAATTGGTCCAAGTATGTCAGTTGCATTATTAACAACTTTATATGGGTCATTATTAGCCAATTTTATTGCAATTCCAATATCAAACAAATTAAAAGTGAGAAGTGCCGAAGAAGTATTACTTAAGGAAGTAATGATAGAAGGATTATTGTCCATTCAAGCAGGTGAAAATCCTCGTGTAATTGAAGAAAAATTAAAAGCCTTCTTATCACCAACATTAAGAAATGATTTATCAAAAAATGATGGTGAAGAAGAGGAAGATAAAGAAGGTGTTGCTTAATGGCAAGAAGATCTAAAAATGAACCTTCAAAAGCTGGTTCACCAGCATGGATGAGTACATATGGCGATATGGTTACTTTGTTACTATGTTTCTTTGTCTTATTGTTTGCGATGTCTACAATTGATATTACTAAATTCAAAGCAATAATCAATTCATTTGACAATAATATTGATCTAATGCCAGGAGGACAAGCAATAGAAGTTGGTGAATTAATAACAAGTGGTATATCACAATTAGATATACTAGGGTTTTACTTAGAGCAAAGTGATGGTGAAGATTTTCAAGATTTTGATAATAGGCTAGAAAATGCTAGAGAGATTGCTAATGATATTGGTGAATATCTAGATGAACAGAATATTTCAGATCGAGTAGAAATTACATATTCAGCTCAATATATACAATTATCATTAGAAGGGGCTATTCTTTTTGACAGTGGAAAAGCTGAACTTAAGCCTGATGGTGCAGAGTTAATAGATATTATTGGTAATGTACTAAAAAGATATGAAGATAACGAAATAGCCATAGAAGGTCATACGGATAATGTCCCTATGAATACGATCCAATTCCCTAGTAATTGGCATCTATCTTCTGCAAGAGCCATTACAGTTGCAAATTTCTTAATGACTCATAAAGAGTTTAGTCCTGAAAAATTATTTGCTGTTGGGTACGGTGAATACAGGCCAATAGATGATAATAGCACTGTTCAAGGAAGAGCAAAAAATCGTAGAGTAGAAATAAAAATAATAAATAAATTACAAAAGTAAAAGCAAGTAAGGAGAGGCGTACATGGAAAAAGGTAAAATATTATTACCAATAGGGATAGCATTGCTAGTAGTCAATTTAATTCTTACAACATTACTTATTATACTTGCATTGCCACCATTAACAAGAGTTAATAAAATTGTTACAACGATGGAACAAGTATTGGATTTAGAGTTAATTAATGAAGATACAGTTGGAAATATTCCCATTGAAGATTTAGAAATTATTATGATAGATGATCAAATATCTGTAAATGCTAGGTCTATAACAACTAATAAAAATCACGTTTTAAGATTTAGTGTAGGATTTACTATCAATAAAAAAGACAAAGATTCAAAAAGAATAATGACCTTAATGGCTGAACAAGAACAATATATTATTGCGCAGATTCGTTCAGCAGCAAGTTTTAAAACATATGAAGAAGTAATAACAAATGTAGGAACAAAAGAATTAGGTAAAGATATAGCCAATCATTTAAATGAAGTGTTAAATACGAATGTAATTGTGGAGACTATATTTAGAGAGTATATCTATAATTAATAAATGCAATTCTAAATGGAGGTGAGATATAGTGGGCGAGGTATTGTCACAAAATGAGATAGACAATCTTTTGAATGCATTAAGTTCTGGGGAATTGGATGTAGAAGAATACAAACAAAATGCTATAGAAAAGAAAGTTAAGGACTATGATTTTGCAAGACCTTCTAAATTTTCTAAAGAGCACCTAAGAACATTAGAGATAATATTTGAACATTATTCACGATTAATAGCGACAGCATTACCGGGATATCTGAGAACATCTGTTCAAGCTGAAGTCATAAATGCAGAAGCTATCAGTTATTCTGAATTTTCAAATGCCTTATCAAACCCAGTATTATTAGGTATTGTTAATTTTTCACCTTTAAAAGGGAATATTGTAATGGATTTCTCAGTAAATATAGGGTATGCCATTATAGATAGAATGCTAGGCGGCAAAGGAAAACCATTAGAAAAGCAAAGAGACTTTTCTGAAATAGAAAGAATTTTACTTGAAAAAATCTTTACAGTTTGTATAAATGAATTAAGGGATCCTTGGAAAAGTGTAGTAGATTTAGAGCCACATTTAGAAAAATTAGAGACTAATTCTCAGTTCGCTCAAATTATATCCCCTAATGAAATGATCGCTTTGGTTACCTTAAGTATAAAAATTGGTAAAATAGAAGGATTATTAAACATTTGCTTACCTTATATTTGTATTGAACCAATAATGGATAAATTAAATACCAAGTTTTGGTTTTCTACAATGCAACAAAAGGATAATGAAGACTATAAAGACGCAATTGAGACTATTATATCTAAAGCAAAAATACCAATTAGAATAAATCTTGGTAATAGTAAAATTTCAGTAAATGACTTTGTTAATTTACAAAAAGGTGATATAATAAAACTTGATACAAAAATCGACAATAACATTGATGTCTTTGTTGGTAAAATAAAAAAGTTTACTGCCAAACCAGGTATGTTTAAAGATATAAATGCGATACAAATTACTTCTGTAATTCGAGAGGAGGATTAATAATGGATGGAATGTTATCTCAAGAAGAAATAAATGCTTTATTAAATGGGATGAATGATTCTGAGGAGGATGATAAATCAAATAATAACGATTTGATTTCTGAGTCAGAAAAGGATGCTTTAGGTGAAATATCAAATATAAGTATGGGGACTGCAGCAACTACATTATTTACATTAGTCAATCAAAAGGTGACAATTACAACACCAAAGATAACTTTTTGTGGTTGGGATGAGTTAGTAGAGAAGTACGATAAACCTTGTGTATTTATTCAGATAAATTATAAAGAAGGATTAGATGGTAATAACCTATTAATAATTAAAGAAAGAGATGCAAAAATTATTACCGATTTAATGATGGGTGGAGATGGTACTAACCTAGCTGATGAGTTTACAGAATTGCATATTAGTGCTATCAGTGAAGCGATGAATCAAATGATAGGTTCAGCGGCAACGTCCATGTCTTCAATGTTAGATAAAAAAATTGATATTAACCCACCAGTAACAAACTTAATAGATTTAAACGATTCTATAGATATAGATCAAATTGCAGAGTTTTTGTCTGATACTTTTGTAAAAGTCTCTTTTAGTATGAAAATCGGGGATTTAGTGGATAGTGAAATGATGCAATTATATCCTGTGGCCTTTGCTAAGGATCTATACAATAGTTTTATAAATGCCAAAGAGAATGATGAAGTAAAAGTTACAAAAAATACAGTTGAAGAAAAACCACAAATAGCAAGTTACGAACAACCAACTCCTTCAACATATGAGGCGCCTATTAATAACCAGCCTATGGGGCAGCCAAGCCATAATCCTAATATGTATCAAATGAATAATAATTATCAACAACCACATAGAGAAATAAATGTGCAACCAGCCCAATTCCAAAACTTTAATATGGCTGAGGTAATGCAACAAAAAGAAAATATTGATTTAATTATGGACGTGGCGTTAGAAGTTACTGTAGAGCTAGGTAAAACCCATAAATCAATTAAAGAAATATTAGAATTTGCACCTGGAACAATTTTAGAACTTGATAAAATAGCAGGGGAACCTATAGATGTCTTAGTTAATGGAAAGCTTGTTGCAAAAGGTGAAGTAGTTGTTATTGATGAAAACTTTGGAATAAGAGTTACAGATATTATTAAACATAAATAAATAGGAATTATTAAGGAGAGAGAGATATGGCAGATAAAAATATTTTAATAGTGGATGATGCAGCTTTTATGAGGATGATGATTAAAGATATTTTAACAAAAAATGGTTACGATGTTGTTGGTGAAGCTGAAAATGGACTGAAAGCTGTTGAAAAATTCACAGAATTAAAACCTGATTTAGTAATTATGGATATTACTATGCCAGAGATGGATGGGATTCAAGCGGTTAAAAAAATAAAAGAACTAGATGGTAATGCAAAAGTTATTATGTGTTCAGCTATGGGGCAACAAGCAATGGTAATTGAATCCATACAATCAGGGGCTAAGGATTTTATCGTAAAACCATTCCAAGCAGATAGGGTATTAGAAGCAGTAAAAAAAGCAATCAGTTAGGATGTAAAATATGAAAACAATATTAACAGTTGGTATGGAAAATTTTTGGTACTTGATACTTTTGCTAATATTATTTATCATGATTCTTGGTGGTGCTTATTTTACGACAAAATTCTTAAGTAAAATACAATATCAACAAAATAAACACAAAAACATGCAAATCATTGAAGGTCTAAGGCTGGGAAATAATAAAGCAATTTATTTGATTAAAATAGGTGAACGTTATTTTGCAGTTAGTACAGCTAAAGAACAAGTCAGTTTAATTGCTGAATTTAATGATGGAGAAATTAAGAATTATAAAGAATTAATGAATGAAAAATCTGTAAATATAAGTTTCAAAGAGAGTTTAGAAAAAGTAATAAAAAGTGGAAAAAAGAAATAGGGTTGAGGTAGGTAAAAATGACGTACAGAAGACTAATAAATATGGTAGCTTCCTTAAAGGGTAAGTTCTTTTGGTTTGCTGTTTTAGGTGCTTTTTTTTGGTTTAATTTCAGTAATTTGGTATATGCAACTGAAGACATTCCCATACCCTATATGCTAGACTTTGGGGTAAGGCCTGCTGCAGATGGACAAGAAGTAGTAAGTAGTTTACAAATGTTATTTAGGCTCTTTGTCAATAGTTGGGGGGGATTGGTTTCAATTCCCCTCCATTCTTGGCTTTAGAGCTATTTTTGTATTCTATAATATAAGGCTCTTTGTCAATAGTTGGGGGGGATTGGTTTCAATTCCCCTCCATTCTTGGCTTTAGAGCTATTTTTGTATTCTATAATATAATACGCATTT